>CAQVQZ010000348.1 GCA_948902155.1 uncultured Oscillibacter sp. | reverse complement strand
AGGAGGGCCGGGTCTCCGGCTGGGACGACCCCCGGATGCCCACCCTCTGCGGCCTCCGCCGCCGGGGCTACACCCCCCGGTCCATCCGGAATTTCTGCGAGCGCATCGGCGTGGCCAAGTCCGCCAACGTCGTCGAGTACGGCTTCCTGGAGCACTGCCTCCGGGAGGACCTGAACGCCACGGCGGAGCGGGTCATGGCTGTCCTGCGCCCTGTGAAGCTGACGGTGACGAACTATCCCGAGGGCAAAACGGAGACGGTCACCGTGGAAAACAACCCCGTGGACCCCGCCGCCGGGACCCGGGAAGTCACCTTCTCCCGGACCCTCTGGGTGGAGGCCGACGACTTCCTGGAAACGCCGGTGCCCAAGTACAAGCGCCTCTACCCCGGCGGTCCCGAGTGCCGCCTCAAGGGGGCCTACCTCATCCGCTGCACGGGCTGTGTGAAGGACGAGGCGGGGAACGTGACGGAGATCCTCTGCGAGTACGACCCGGAGAGCCGGGGCGGCGACCCCGCCGACGGCCGCAAGGTCAAGGGCGCGACGATCCACTGGGTCAACGCCGCCGACGCGGTGGACGCGGAGATTCGGCTGTACAGCGACCTCTTCACCGACCCGGACCCCGACGCGGCGGACAAGGACTTCATCGACTGCCTGAACCCGGATTCTCTGGAAATCCTGACGGGCAGCAAGGTGGAAGCCAGTCTGGCGGACGCCCAGGCCCCCGCGAATTTCCAGTTCCTGCGGCAGGGCTATTTCTGCCTGGACAGCAAGGACAGCAAGCCGGGACATCTGGTGTTCAACCGGAGCGTCAGCCTGAAGGACAGCTTTAAGAAATAATTTTGGGACATGAAAAACCGCCGGAGAGGATACCCCTCTCCGGCGGTCTCTTGTTTACTCCACGACGGTGACGCTGGTGTAGGTCTCGGCGGCGGCGGTGCTCTCCGTGGAAACGCTGTAGTCCACGTCCCCGCCCTGGGAGGAGAGCGTAACTTCGCAGTCCTCCAGGGTGCCGGTGACCGTCACGTCCACGTCCACGCCTTCGGCGGTTTTCACCGTTCCTTTGTAGACGCCGTTTTCCGCGATTTCATCGGTGATGTCAAACTCCGCCTCGTCCACGGTCAGAATCAGCTTGCCGTCCCGGAGCTCGGCATTCGCGAAAGTGCCGGTGACCTCCACCCGTTCTCCCGCGTCATTTTCCAGTACCATGCGGGAACCGTCCTGGAAAATGATCCGCATGTCTTCAAACAGCGCGCCGTTGCTGGCGGCGTTGGCGGATACCGCCAGGGCCAGGGTGAGCATGGCGGCCATCGCCACCGCCCGCAGGGCCTTCCAGGGCCGTCGGATTTTCTTCGTCTCGTTCATTTTTACAAGAACCTCCTTCTTCGCCTCGTCGGAGGCCCGGAGCCGGGAAAAGGTCTCGCGATACAATCTCTCGTCGATCATCAGGCTTCCGCCTCCTTCAGTTTGGTTTTCAGCTGTCCCCTGGCCCGCATGAGCCAGGTCTGGA
>CAQVQZ010000347.1 GCA_948902155.1 uncultured Oscillibacter sp. | reverse complement strand
CCTCATCCGCCATGTGGACGCCGGTGAGAACCTTAATCAGCGTGGATTTGCCCGCGCCGTTCTCGCCGATCAGGCCGTGAATCTCGCCCGGCTTCACGGCCAGCTGCATGTTGTGCAGGGCCACGACGCCGGGAAAGCGCTTGGTTACGTTTTTCAGCTCAACTACGTAATCGCCCACCTAATAATCACCTCATTCTCTTGGAAGTCAGGGGTTGCAAAGCGCGCTGGAATCGGGAGGCAAAGGGGCCCCGTCCCGGCGGAGCCGGAACAGGGCCCCTTCCGCTCACTTCAAAAGGGATGTACTACGGCTTGTGCGGCTCAGGCGAGGTAGCCCTGGAGCTCCTCCAGGCGGGCCTGGGCGGTGTCGGGATCGACGATGCTGGCGCCGGCGTCCACGAACTCGTCCAGAGTCTCGCCCTGCAGGGCGCGGACCACGGAGGCGACGGACTCATAGCCCATGTTGTAGCCCTGCTGGCAGACGGACATGGTCTCTTCGCCGGCGAGGATGGACTGGCAGGCGGACTGGATGCCGTCGAAGCCCAGGAAGACGGTGTTCTTATAGGCTTCGTTTCCGGCGGCGGTCCGGGCCGCGGCCATGGCCATATCGTCGTTGTTGGCGCAGATCACGGCGATTCCCTCGGGGTGGTTCTGCATGATGGCTTCCATGCAGGCCACGGCCTGGTTGGCCTCGGCGTTGGCGTACTGGGTTTCGTCCTCCAGGAAGGTGCCGCCGGCGGCTTCGATGCCCGCCTTATAGCCGGCCTTCCGGGCCTCGTTGGTGGAGTCGCCCTGGACGCCGCAGATCTCAATGCACTTGATCTCTTCCCAGCCCCGCTCCTTGGCCAGGGCCGCGGCGGCCTCGCCGCCCAGCTTGCCGGCGGCCTCGTTGCCGGTGCCGACGAAGGAGAGAACCTCGGGGGCGTCAATGTCGGTGTCCACGGCCACGATGGGCTTGGTCTGGCCCGAGATGATGGTGGTCACCATGTCCGCCTGGAGGGGGGCGATGACATAGCCGTCGATGTCCGCGTTGTTCATGTCGGTTTCGATCATGTTCAGCTGTTCGTCATAGGCGGTTTCAGAGGTGGCGCCCTTGACATTGACCGTCACATTGGGGTGCTCTTTGCCATAGGCCTCGGCGCCGGCCACCACGTAGCCCCAGTACTCGGAGGCGGTGGTCTTCAGGATCACGGAGATGTTGTAGGCCTCGTCGCCGGAAGCGTCGGGCTGGGCGTCGCTGCCGGAGTCGGCGGGCTGGGACTGCTGCCCGCCGTCGGCGGGGGCGGAGGAGCCGCTGTCGCCGCCGCAGGCGGCCAGGGACAGGGCCATGGCGAGGGTGAGGATCAGCGCGAGAAACTTCTTCATAACTTCTTTTCTCCTTTTCAAATGGTTTCCCCGAAAAGCATGAGGCCCCCCAAAAAACTCTGGTCCCCGCGCTTGAAAAGCGCGGGGAAAGGGAGTACTCCCTTTCCAAAATCCCCTGGGGAGGAAGTGTAGCGCGACGAGATTTTTGAGAAAAGCGGACAGGATAAATGAGAAAAAATAGC
>CAQVQZ010000346.1 GCA_948902155.1 uncultured Oscillibacter sp. | reverse complement strand
AGTCAAAGGGGTTGACCATGCCGTGCAGGTCGCTGGTCTGGAGGATGGTGATGGTTTTGCCCTCCTCCGCCGCCAGGGCGGGAACGGCCAGCCCGGCCAGCATGGCCAGGACCAGCGCCAGCGCCAGGAACTGCTTGCGCGCGGTTTTTCGCATAAAATGACCTCCCATTTTTCTTTTCTCTGTGCGGAAATTGCGTGATTTTATTATACAACGGTTTCCGGCAATATGCAATAGAGCTTGGAAAAGATTTCTCCCCGCCTTTGGGGAAATAGCACAAAGAATCTGGAAACCCCTGACAGGGCAAGGGTTTCCGCCCGTGCGGGCCGCCGGGCGGGGGTCCGTGCCGCCGGGCGTTTTTGTGAAAAATGACGATTGACTTTACCCCTTTAAAGCTGTATAGTACAAAAGCGTCAAGGCTGTTCATCTGTTTTTTGAGAGGAGACGTTCTTATGCGCGCGCACACATTCTCCCTCCAAGGCGTTTACTTCCGCTTTCCCAAGGTCCGCTATGCGGGCCGTTTTGAGCGTGGAAGCAGACAGTCCGGCTGAACAGGCGCTTTATGGATGGAAAGCGGTCCTGTCTGCGGACGGGCCGCTTTTTATAATGAATCCCTTAAAAACGCGCACACTACAAACAAGGAGATTGGAAATTATGAAGAAGAACTTGCTCGCTCTTGTCCTGACCCTGGCCCTGGCCCTGAGCCTGGCCGCCTGCGGCGGGGATTCCGCTCCCGCCGACTCCGGCAGCTCCGGCGCCGACCCCGCCGGGACCCAGCAGCCCGCCGATCCCGGTTCCTCCGGCGAAACTTACAAAATCGGCGTCTGCCAGCTGGCCCCCCATGTGGCCCTGGACGCGGCCACCCAGGGCTTCACCGACGCGCTGAACGCCCTGCTCCCCGGCCAGGTGGAAATCGACCTCCAGAACGCCGCCGGCGACACCCCCACCTGCGGAACCATCATTAACGGCTTCGTCTCCGGAGGCGTGGACCTGATCATGGCCAACGCCACCGCCCCCCTCCAGGCCGCCGCCTCCGCCACCGCCGACATCCCGGTGCTGGGCACCTCCATCACGGAGTACGGTGTGGCCCTGGGCATTGAGAACTTCTCCGGCACTGTGGGCAGCAACGTCTCCGGCACCTCCGACCTGGCGCCCCTGGACCAGCAGGCCGAAATGATCAAGGAGTGGTATCCCGACGCCAAGACCGTAGGCCTGGTCTTCTGCTCCGCCGAGCCCAACAGCCAGTATCAGGTGGACAACGTCCAGAAATACCTGGAGGACATGGGCTATGCCTGCACCCAGTTCCCCTTCTCCGACACCAACGACATGGCCTCCGTGGTTCAGAGCGCCGCGGACGCCTCCGACGTGCTGTATGTCCCCACGGACAACACGGCGGCCAACAACGCGGGAATCATCGACAACATCTGCCGGGGCGTGAAGCCCGTCTTCGCCGGAGAGGAAGGCATCTGCGGCGGCTGCGGCGTGGCGACCCTGTCCATCAGCTACTATGACATCGGCTACAAGACCGGCGAAATGGCCGCGGACATCC
>CAQVQZ010000345.1 GCA_948902155.1 uncultured Oscillibacter sp. | reverse complement strand
TACTGGAGGTGGTTGGTGTCCTGGTACTCGTCCACCAGCACATAGCGGAACTTCTGCTGGTAGTAGTCCAGCACCTCGGGCTCCTGCCGGAGAAGAGTGACCGTGTGGTAAATAATGTCGTCAAAGTCCAGGGCGTTGGCGGAGGCCAGCTTTTTCTGATAGGCGGCGTAAATCTTCGCGATGCGGCTGAGACGCCAGTCGCTCTCGGCGCTGTGTTTTTTGGAAAAGTCCTCCGGACTCTGGTACTGGTCCTTGGCGGCGCTGATGACGGAGAGGACGTTCTTGGGCGGGAAGGTTTTGTCGTCCAGGTTCAGCTCTTTCAAAAGGTCCTTCACCACCCGGCGGGAATCGTCAGTGTCGTAGATGGTGAAATCCTTCTGAAAGCCCAGGCGGTCGATGTCCCGCCGGAGGATGCGGACGCAGGCGGAGTGGAAGGTGGAGGCCCAGATGTCGTTTGCCTGGGGGCCCAGCCGGGCGGCCAGGCGGTCCTTCAGCTCCCCCGCGGCCTTGTTGGTGAAGGTGATGGCGATGATCTCCCAGGGACGGGGCACATCCACGGCGCACAGCCGCCGGGCCCGGTCCGCCTCCTGGGGAGTGGGCTGTTCGGGGAAGCGCTCCAGAAAGTCCAGGTCGTCCTCCGTGGCGTCCCCGGGGACGAAGGAGGAGTCGCTGCCCCGGCCGTAGGTCAGGAGGTTGTACACCCGCTGAATGAGAACGGTAGTCTTGCCGCTGCCGGCCCCGGCCAGGAGGAGGAGGGGCCCCTCGGTGGTCATGGCGGCCTGGCGCTGCATGGGGTTCAGCCGCCGGAGGTCCCCGGCGATGACGCTGCGGCGGGCGGCGAGGTAGCGCTGAGTAAAATCGTTCATAGTGCATCCGTTTCCTTTTTTCGTTTTTTCACGCTCCCGCTTATTTTAGGACAAAATTCCCCCGGGGTCAATAGGCACGCCCCGCCGGAGAGAGCGGAATGCTCCCCCGCCGCCGGCTGCGCGGATCATAAGTAATACGGATATTCCTCCATATCGGAACCTAAGGAACCCAACGAGACCTTTCCCCCGGCATAGCTTCTCCAATAAGTTCCGTCCGCAACTTCCAATCATTCCAGCACAAGTTGAGGAAGGAATATTTTTTTGTTGACACTCTTTATAGAATTATGGTATACTATCCCATGCGTCGAATCGGCGCTGGAATTATGTCTGCCGCGCCGTCCGCCCCGCCGGGGCCGGGCGGTGTTGGGAAAGCGCCGCCCCGGAGGTTCCTTCGGAGCGGACGGAATATGGACAGGAGGTGTCTCATCATGGCGACTAAACGTACCTATCAGCCCAAGAAACTGCACGGTCAGAAGGTCCACGGCTTCCGCAAGCGCATGGCTACTGCCAACGGCCGCAAGGTCCTGGCCCGCCGCCGCGCCAAAGGCCGCGCCCGTCTCTCCTATTGAGCGGCGAGCAGAGGAGACACTTGAACACGGGTCCTGACAGGGGCGGCTGGAATTCTTTTGATTCCTCCGTCCCTTGTGCTGGTTCTCCGGCTGGGAGGAAGACGAATGAAAGCGGCGGTGACGCTGAAACAGAATTATGAAT
>CAQVQZ010000344.1 GCA_948902155.1 uncultured Oscillibacter sp. | reverse complement strand
GAGGGGATTCGCCGGGAGCAGATGCCGCTCCAGCTCGGAACGGCTGATTGTGAAATGCTCCACCACGCCCCAGCAGGGGAGCTGCACAAGGGGAACGCCGGAGCCGAAGAGCACCTGCGCCGCAAGGAGGTCCTCAATGAGGTTGAATTCCTCCTGCTCCATGCGGTGGTAGGCGCTGCCGCCCAGCCATACCACCACCATCCGGTCCCGGATTTCGGGGCGCTGCAGCAGGGCGGAGGCGAGGTTTGTGGCGGCGGCGATGCCGATCACATAGAGGGGCCGCTCCGGAGAGTGGGCCATGGCCCGGCGGACCAGGTCCTGCGAGGCGTCGGAGACGACGGGCTCAGACGCGCCGGGCAGGAAGCGGTCCGCCCCCTTGTACACAAGACGCCGGTATTCCGGTTCCCCCGCCAGCTCCAGGACCTTTAAAATCTCCTGGTAGCTTTTTTCCATGCCCTCCCGGGGAGAGGCGGCTTTCTCGTTGAAAAAGGGCGCGGCGTAGATGGCCTGGAGACGCAGCCGCCGGGCGTTCCGCAGCAGGTAGGCGAGGGCGAACTGGTCGTCCACCTCGTTGAAGGTATCCGTGTCGATGACGACGTCGACGGGCTGGGTCCCCGGAAACTCCAGCATTTTGCGAAGCAGTTGATCCCTCATGGCCGGACGCCCTCCGCGGGAACCCGGGTGATCTCCGCCTCCCAGTCCCCGCCCCGGCCGCAGCGGTACTGTGCGGCAAAGCTGGCCTGATTCAGCCCCAGGGAGAGGTAGCCGGCGGAGGCGTTGAAGAGGATCGGGGCGCCCTCGTCCACATAGCCGAAGGACTTGTGGTAGAGCACATCCCCCTGGAACACCGGCCTGCCGCCGTGCGTCAGCCGGACATGGAGCGTATCCCCGTGCCGGAAGCCCGCCTCCGCCACCTGGGGCAGGGTGATGTTGAAGACAATGCTGCCAAAGGGGTCGTTCGCGCTGATGACGATGCCGGAGACAGCGCCCTCCCGGACCTCCGCGGTCCTGAGCGCGTCCTCCAGAAGCACGACGTCCTCCGCGGGATAGCTGGGGCCCACTCCTTCGAAATCGATTGCCCCGGAGGCCAGCCGGGCCGCCGTATAGGCGAAGATGTCCCGGCCGTGGAACACGGAGAAGGACTCCGATCCGCGCAGGCGGTTGACGCTTTCATCAATTTCCCGGACGGCGGCAATGCCCGGGGATCGGCTCAGGTGGGTCAGGGTCCCGTTGTCCGGCGTCACGACATAGTTCCCGTCCTTCAGCAGCGCCACACAGGCTTTCCGGGCCGTGCCCACGCCGGGGTCCACCACGGAGACGAACACCGTTCCCTTGGGCCAGTAAGGCTCCACGTAGTCCAGTTCCATACTGGCGGCCCAAATGTCATAGGGGGGGAGCTCGTGGGTGATGTCAACGCATTCCAGCTCCGGGTCCACCATTTTGCAGACGCCCGCCATGGAGGCGACCGCGCCCCACTTCCTGGTGAAGTCCGTCTGCCATACGATGCAGGGCCTGCGATGTGAAACAGCCGTCATTTAATGCCCTCCCCCGCGCTCATGCCCTGGAATCGGGGCCGATGGCGATGTGCCAGCTGTTTCCGGTTCCGATGTT
>CAQVQZ010000343.1 GCA_948902155.1 uncultured Oscillibacter sp. | reverse complement strand
CTTTTTCCGCCATGCCGCGCTGCTTCGGCTTGAAATCCGTCAGGATTCCCGCGCCAAAGCGCCTTGTCTGGCGAAAAAATCTGCCCCGGGCCGTCACTCCAGGAATTTGAACAGACCCTAGAAGCTCATGTCAAGGGGATATCCGCCGTCAATCAGCAGATACTCCGCGCCGTGTTCCCGGCACAGTCTCTGGGCCTCCGCGTTCTCATGAATCAGGAACTCCATCGTGCAGCCTGAATCGTCAAGCCTTTTTTCCACAATATTGGCGTATGCCTGGATATCCCCATACCGGCGCCGTATGTAGGATTCGCTCATTACGAGACAGCGGTATTTGATATGCTGGAGATACTCCGCTTCAAAGTCCTCTGCCCAGTCGAAGGGGATATAACAGCCCTCAACAATCAAATTTTGTCCGTTTTCAATGACGGTCTTTATGATTTCCCTGACAATCGGCCACAAATAGTTTGTCAGCGCCTCATTTCCATCCGTTGGCGTAAGCGTGGTGTTTCCGCTTCGGATCAACCCCATTTTCAAGTGGTCGATGGAGAGATAGGGATATCCATATTTTACAAGCATCCTTTGGGCCAGGGCGGTTTTCCCCGTATGGGACGCGCCCGCGATCAACAAAACCACTTTGCTTCCTCCGAATCTTGGTCATTTTTTATTCCGCCGCATCGTCAAAGCGGGGCACGGGTCCCGATTTCCGAGCAAGACCGGCACCTCCCGCCGGATGGCCAGGCTCTCCGGCGTCACGGCGCAGTCGTAGGCGCACACCCGCACTCCCGCGGCCGCCGCCTCCCGCAGGGCCGCGCCGAAGGCCGGGTGCGTCTCGTCGTTGGGGGCCACGCTCTTCATGCCCTCCATCTGCACCACGAAGAACAGCGCCGCCCCCAGCCCGGCCTCCGCCGCCCGTTGGAGCTCCCGGAGGTGCTTCACGCCCCGTTCCGTGGGGGCGTCGGGGAACCGGGCCGCGCCGCCCTCCTCCAGGGTGACGCCCTTGACCTCGATGAGGAACAGGCCCCGGGGACGCTCCACGCAGAAGTCCAGCCGGGAGTCCCCGTAGGCATACTCCCGGTGCAGCGCCGCCCCCCTCGGGAGCCGGGGCTCCAGCCACTCGGCAAAGACCCGGTTGGGGGCCTGGGCGTCCATGTTCACCAGCAGACCCCCTTTTTCCACGGCAATGAGGTCAAAGGCGGTCTTCCGTTTGGGGTTTGCGCTCTTTTCAAGGTACACGGCCGCTCCGGGAGTCAGCAGCTCCCGGCAGCGGCCCGTGTTTTTGACGTGGACGGTCCGGACCTCCCCCTCCGCCTCCACCTGGGCGACGAAGCGGTTGGGGCGGGAGAGAAAACGGCCGGGGACCACGGTTCCATACTGCATAACGGGCTCCTTTCCGGCGGGGCGGGAAAATCTTTATCGGTTTCTTAGCGGACAAATCCGCCGCTTCCGGCCCCGGATTCGTAAAATCATACCACGTTTTCGTCTTCCCGTCCACCCTCCGGCGGACACACGGAGGAGAACGCAAAAAACCCTGATAAAATTTCCGCAAAGTCATTGTTTTTTGAGAAAGAAGTTGGTACAATAATCCCGCTATCAATTTTTTGGGAGGGAGCATATGGAACCTTCAAGTCTGTTTGTCTGCCTGATGGG
>CAQVQZ010000342.1 GCA_948902155.1 uncultured Oscillibacter sp. | reverse complement strand
CGGGACTTGACCTTGGTGCGCTTCTCCGTGGTCTTGGCCCTGCCGCCGTAGAAGGCGAAGTCCGTTTTCCCCCGGACCACCGCCTGGTCGCCGCCCCGGCTCAGGGCCATCTCCAGGGAGAGGGCGGCGTTTTTGTACAGCGCCGGGATGCTGTCCGCCTCCCGGCCCAGGCCGATGGAGAGGGTGGGGTGGGCGCCCTCCCCCACCCGGATGTCCCGGATGCCGTCCAGGACGGAGAACTTTTCCTCTACATAGTGGGTATAATACTGCTCCTCGAACAGGAAGAGGTAGTGGTCCCGCTCCGTTTTAATAAGCAGGCCGTTGCCCACAGCGGCCCAGCTGTTCAGCTTTTCGTCGATCTGGGCCAGGACGGCGCTGCGCTGGCTGTCGGCGCAGGCGTTCATCATGTCCTCGTAGTTGTCCACCATCAGAATGCCCACCACCAGCCGGGTGGCGTCGAAGTCCGCCCGGAGGCGGTCCATCTCCGTGGTGTCCACCCAGTAGGTGGTAGCCACCAGATTCTGCTCCCCGCTCTGGCTCTTGGCCCGGACCAGGCTGCCGTAGACCCGGAACTGATGGTTGTTCATCTTCACCCGGCCGGGGCACTCCCGCCGTCCCTCCAGCAGCCACTGGACGGGGAACTCCGGAGCGGCGTCCTCCACCTTCATCTCAAACAGGTGCTCCCGGACGCCGGCCAGCTGGAGGAAGTTCTCGTTGCTCCAGATGACCTCCCCGGTGTCGGGGCGGAAGACCATGATGGGCAGGGGGGAGTTGATGAGGGTGGACTTGCTGGCGGTGTCCACGTTGCCGGTGACGTTGTCGATATACTGTAAGACGCTTTTCCGCCGCTTTTTGTTGCTGCGGACGAAATAGGCGTACAGCGCCACGGTCGCCACCCCCTCCGCCAGGGCCAGCAGGGGGCTGACGGTGACGGCGGCCAGGGTGAAGGCCAGGAGGCAGAGGAAATACAGCTGCAAATTCGGCTCCAGCAGCCGGGAGAGTTTCTTATTGTTCATATCGCCGCTCCTTGATGAAAGAAGTACGCATACCAACGGATTCTAACAGTATAGCAGTTTCCGCCGGAAAAGACAAGAGCCCCTTGCCCAATGTCCTCCGGAGAACAGCGAAAAAAGCCCCGCAAAAATCCCCATTTTCCCTATTGACATTTGCCTGCGTTTCTTGTAAACTAAGTTGCGTTGTAAAGCGCGACAGCTTTACATGGCGGAAGGGGGAGTCCTTGTGAAGAACCAGACCTATCGCATGACGATGCTCTATGACTTCTACGGGGAGCTTCTCACGCCGCGGCAGAAGGAGTTCTTCGACCTCTATTACAACGAGGATTTCTCCCTGGCCGAGATCGCGGAAAACGCCGGCATCTCCCGCCAGGGCGTCCGGGACGTCATCGTCCGGGCGGAGGCCGCCATGCAGGAGGTGGAGGACAAGACCGGCATCATCAAGCGCTTCCTCGCCCGCAGCGCCCACCTGGACGCCATCGACGAAGCCGCCGGGGAGATCGCCACGCTGAACTACCGCCAATATGAGGACCGGCGTCTCGGGGAGCTGGCGGAGCGCATCCGCCGGGAAACCGCCGCCTTGAAGGAATGAGTTATGGCATTTGAAGGATTGACCGAAAAGTTAAACGCCGCCTTTAAGCGCCTCCGGGGCAAGGGCCGT
>CAQVQZ010000341.1 GCA_948902155.1 uncultured Oscillibacter sp. | reverse complement strand
GGCCCACCTTGTTCCGGGCCAGGAGGATGATGTGCTTGGGGAAGCGGTTGGTCTTGCTCCCCAGGGGGCGGAGCTTCTCCATCTCCGGGTTCACCGCCTGGAGGGTGTGGACGCCCTTCTCGTGGAGCATCTTCCAGAAGGGAATCAGCATATAGCCCACCGTGGCCGCGTCGTCGCTGGCCCGGTGGTGGTTGAAGGCGGGCAGGTCCAGGTGCTCCGCCACGATGTCCAGCTTGTACTTCCCCAGGCCCGGCAGCAGGTTCTGGGCCAGGATGAGGGAGTCGATATAGGTGGGGTGGAAGTCCAGGCCCGCCCCGGCGCAGCCCTTGCGGATGAAGCCGACGTCAAATTCCGCGTTATGGGCGGCCAGGGGACGGCCATTGACGAATTTCAGGAAGTCCGCCAGGGCCTCCGCCGGTCTGGGGGCGTCTTTGAGCATCTCGTCGGTGATGCCGGTGAGGCCCACGATTTCCGGCGTCAGGCGCTTGCCGGGGTTTACGAAGGTCTGGAAGCGTTCGGCAATCTCGCCGTCTTTCAGCACCACCGCGCCGATTTCCGTGATGGCCTCCCGGTCCACCTTCAGTCCGGTGGTCTCGATGTCGAAGCAGACGATCTCCCCGTCCAGGGTGGCGTCCTGGGGGCCGTGGACGGCGACGCGGTCGTCCACGTTGTTGATAAAATACCCCTCCACGCCGTAGAGGACCTTGATCTTGTCCCCGGCGGCGTGCCAGGCGTCGGGGAAGGATTGGGCCACGCCGTGGTCCGTAATGGCGATGGCGGGATGGCCCCAGCGGATGGCCTCCTGGATGACCTCCTTGGTGTCCGTCAGGGCGTCCATGTTGCTCATCTTCGTGTGAAGGTGGAGCTCCACACGCTTTACCGGGGCGGTGTCCTGCCGTTCCTCGTGGGTGGCGGCGTTGATGTGCTGGGGGTTCATCTGGATGTCCTTGCCGTCCCAGGTGGGCTCCATCTTCCCCTGGACCGTCAGCCACTGGCCGGGCTTGACGCCGCCCTCCAGGGCCTGGGCCTCTTTGGCCGTCAGGTTCTTCTGAACGCTGACGGAGCCGGTTCCGTCGGTCATGTCGAAGCTCAGCCGCCACATCCCCGGCCTCCGGGTCTCCCGGCACTCAAAGAAAAAAACCTTACCCTGGACGGTAGCCGTGCCCATTTTCACGTTCAGCTCCGACATGGGGCCCGGGCGGGCCTTGACGGGCTTGCCCATCAGGATTTTACCCGGCTTCGGTTTTTCCCCCGACGCCTTGGGCGCGGCGCTTTTGGGCGCGGGAGCGGGGGCGGGCTGCGGGCATGTCCAGCGGAGGGACGCCGTCTGGAAGCCGTAGACCGCCTTCAGGGCTTCCTCCACGTCCCGGAGGGCCTCCTGCTGGGTCAGGGGGGACTTGCCCGATACGTCCAGGACGATGGACCGCTCCGCCTGGTCGATGCAGGCGTGGGTGATTTCCGCCCCCGCCAGGCGGAGGCGGAGGCCCGCGGACGCCGACAGCTCGGCGAACATTTCAAAAAATGGGATGTTTCTCGACATGGCGTCGTCTCCAATTCAGCGTCTTTCGTTTTTGTCTCGAAGGGTCGGTCCGCATGGCGATCTCTCAAAAAAGAGGGCGCGAAGCGCAGAAAAAAGTTTCGCCAGCCTTTTCAAAGGCTGCGGGGTTCCAAGGGGC
>CAQVQZ010000340.1 GCA_948902155.1 uncultured Oscillibacter sp. | reverse complement strand
CTCTTCTCGCTGCTATCCTTGTTTGGATTGCTTGAGTTTGAAGACACCCTCTAGGCTCCTGCGGCGAGGCCGATCTTCGTCGCGAAGGGTAGGAGGAACATTCCTGCGGCGAAGAGGCGCGGTCCGGTTACAAGCGGCTTTTTATCCATGGGCGTTCTCCTGCTTCGGGCCGGAGGCCGAAACGTCGTCCTCTGTGATCCAGTCGGAGACAGGGATGACATCGAAGTCTGTCTTTGTCCGGCGGATAACCACCCGGCTGAGGCCCGCGTTGATGACCAGGCGGCGGCACATGGAGCAGGAGGTGGCGTCCCCCAGGAGCTCGCCGGTCTGGGCGTCCCGGCCCACCAGGTACAGCGTGCCCCCTACCATGTCACGGCGGGCAGCAGAGATGATAGCGTTGGCCTCCGCGTGGACGCTGCGGCACAGCTCGTAGCGCTCCCCGCGGGGGACCTGGAGGGCCTCCCGGGAGCAGAAACCCATGTCCACGCAGTTGGCCCGGCCCCGGGGAGCGCCGTTGTAGCCGGTGGAGATGATCTCGTCGTTTTTGACGATGATGGCCCCGTAGATCCGGCGCAGGCAGGTGGCCCGCTCCAGGACCGTTTCGGCGATGTCCAGATAGTAGTTTTCCTTGCTGATGCGCTCCATAAACACGGCCCCCTTTGGTTTTTTTCATTTTACCATGGATGGGGAGGTTTTTCAAGAGGAGCGGGGTGTTGACGTGTTTACAGGGATGGATGTGGAGGCGGTTATCCGCCAAGAACAGGGACTCGCTCCAAACGGCCCAGTATTGCTATGCGGAATATAGCGTGACGCTCCGTACCAGCGAAATCACGAGGGCGTCAACGACATGCCGAAGCAATCTTACCGTTTTCCCTATCCTGTCTGTTTCATCGTCGGAAAGAATGTCCGCAGGGAGTTCCTTCTGCCGCCAGTACGGCAATCGATGGAAGTCCCTGCGGCAATCCCCTCCCCGGCTTCGCCGGGAGCCCCCTTCAAAAAGGGGCCTTTTTATTTTGCAACCCGTTATTTTTTCCATAAGAGGACGCTGTATTCCAAACCCGGGACCCCTTAGCCGTGCTCCTTCTCGTAGTTCGCCAGGAAGGCCACCAGGGCCTCCACGCCCTCCTTGGGCATGGCGTTGTAAATGGACGCCCGGAGCCCGCCGACGCTCTTGTGGCCCTTCAGGTTGTCGAAACCCGCCGCCTTGCAGGCGGCGGCCACCTCGGCGTCCTGCTCTTTGCTGGGGGTGACAAAGGGCACGTTCATCAAGGAACGGTCCTCCTTCCGGACGGCCCCGGTGAAGAAGCGGCTCTGGTCCAGGAAGTCATAGAGGAGCTTCGCCTTCTCCTGGTTCCGGCTGTGCATGGCCTCCAAGCCGCCGTTTTTCAGCAGATAGCGGAAGACCTTGCCGCAGCAGTAAATAGCCCAGCAGTTGGGGGTGTTGTAGAGGGAATCGTTGTCCGCGTGGGTCTTATAGCGCAGATAGGTAGGCACAAAATCCGGCAGGCCGTCCCGGATCAGGTCCTCCCGGATGATGACCACGGCCATGCCCGCCGGGCCGACGTTTTTCTGCACGCCGCCCCAGATCAGGCCGTATTTCTCCACGTCGCAGGGCCGGGAGAGGAACATGCTGGACTGGTCGGACACCAGCGGCTTGCCCTGGGTGTCCGGAAGCTGGAAATAGGT
>CAQVQZ010000339.1 GCA_948902155.1 uncultured Oscillibacter sp. | reverse complement strand
AGGAGATGGAGAAGGTCTGCGGCATTACGGTGTCCGTCATGGAGGACCTGGGCCGCCAGCGGAACTAGGAGGCGGAGAGATGAACCCAGAGAAAAAAGCGCAAAAGGAGCGGATTGGCCGGGGCATTCTGGGGGCGCTGCTGGGGGCGTTGCTGGGCGGCGCGGTGATCGTGTTTGAGGACCGGACGGCCGGGACCTTCTCCCCGATCTTCGGCGTGGCGGCGGCCATTGCCGTCTTCCAGGGCTACCGGCAGCTGGCCGGAGGGCTGAGCAAGCGGGGGGCGGCAATCTGCGTGATCATCCTGATGGCGGTAATTGCCGGGGCCAACCAGATCAACTGCACGATGGAGGTCATTGAGACAGTGGATGCCCTCCAGGGACGTGATTTCGTGGAGGTCTTCGGGAGCTTTGAAGAGATCCCGGAGGTCCGGGAGATTCAGTCCTGGTATCAGGGGCATCTGCTGGTATTGTATCTGTTCTGCCTGCTGGGCAGTCTCCCGATTCTGGTGCGGGCTTTCCGGGAGCCCAGGGCCCGGACAAAGGCGGAGCTGGACGAGATTCTTCTGGGGAAGGAGCAAGAGAAAGACCCGGAGCAAGAACAGGAGAAGCCGGAGCTCCAGGGGACCCTGTATCTCTTCCGAAAAGCGTGGATGAAGCCCGTGCGCATCAGCGCCGGCGGGGCCGCTGTGGCGCTCCTGGTGGCGCTGGTCGCCTTGATGATGCTGATGCCGAGGCTGGAGGAGCGGTTTCAGATCCGCTTGGCGTTTGGAATGACCGCGGGCATTTTCCTCAGCTTCCTTCCTCTGTTATGGATTTCTCTGACCATCACCCGGTACTGCAACGTCTTCCAGATTCTCTATGTCCGGGCGGCGGGGCGGCTCTGGCGGGTGAACCTGATGAAGCTGTGCCGTGTGGGGGACTGGGAGACCCTGCCCCCGGCGCGGCAGGCGGTGGTCCGGGACGACATTCTCTGGGAGCTGGAGAACATCTTAAACGGCGATCGCTCCGCCTGTGATTCCGGGGCCGTCACCGAGCTGCGGGACATCCAGGCGGAGAGGGAGGACCGCTGGAGCTGGACCGTTTCCTACGAAACGGACTCCGGCAGCCGGAAGAAGCTGAAAATCCCCAAGGGATACCCGGACTTCGTGCCCGTCATGGGGATGGAGAGGGCGGAGGGGCCCGCGCCCTATCGCTGGCTTCCGGGTCTGGCGGCGCTGGTCTTGACGGTGGTGTTCCTGGGCGGGGGCTTTGCCGTTGACAGCCGGCGGGCATCCCAAAACGAGGGGGATGCCCCCGCGCAGGACAGCCGCGACCTCCCGGAGGAACCGGCCCTCCCGGACATCCCCGTCCGGGTTCCGGAGACGTATACGGAATTTGTGCTTTCGGAAATCCGCTTCCGGGTGGACGGAGAGTTTCAGTACAGCCGCCGCCGCTTTCTGGACGGAAAAACGGGAACCTCCTACCGGGTCTATACCCAGTACGGCGTGGACGCGGCGGACGCCTGGGATACCCTGACCGCCCAGGCAGACGATCCGCTCTATGACCGCCTTCAGGCGGTGTACTCCGGCGAGGACCTGCTGGCCCCGCTGGGGGAAACGTCCAGATATAACATCGTGTCCGTGTACCGGACGGACGGGACCATCCGCCACACCGCCGCCGCCCTCTCCGATACCGGGGCCCTCTTTACCCTGGAGGCGGA
>CAQVQZ010000338.1 GCA_948902155.1 uncultured Oscillibacter sp. | reverse complement strand
CGACAACCACGCCGAAAACATCGGCATGGTGTTCGGCCTCTTCTGCGGCTGGGGCTTGGATTGGGACGGCCTCAACGCCCTGGCGGCCAAGCACGCCGGCCCGGTTTCCCACGTGGACATCCCCCCCAGCAAATACCACTCCCTGGAGCTCCGGGAAAAGGACGGCAAAACCGTCTCCGTCAACCTGGACGAGGTGACGCCCCTGGTCCGCTCCGGCTGCCGGTACTGCGCCGACATGACGGCGGAGTTCGCGGACCTCTCCATCGGCGGCGCCCGGAGCGCCGACGGCTGGGACGTGGACAAGGGCTGGAACCAGATCCTTGTCCGCTCCGAGAAGGGCGAGGCCCTGCTGAACCTGGCCCGGGAGAAGGGCGTGCTGGAGTTCAAGGACGCCATGGAGGGCGGCCTGGAAAAGCTGAAGAAGGCGTCCCTCGGCAAGAAGCGCACGGCGGTGAAAAACCTCCGGGAGCTCACCGGAGCCCCCGGCGACCTGGGGTATCTGAATCCCAGCAGGGAGCTTTTCCGGGACCTGTAAAAAGCCTGAACCAACGCCCGGCGCACTATGTGCGCCGGGCGTCAGCCTGTCGAAATATCTTTTGGCCGGGTAAGCTTCCCGGACCGCTGAAACTGGAAACAATAAGGAGCTCCCTTCCGGGTTCCTCTTGCGGCGCTCTTCCTTCCCCTTGCCCCCTCCCGCATTTCCCTCTTGACATGACGCGTCTTTTGTATTACTATAATACTGTACTAATTTAATAATACAAAAGAAAGAGGGACTTTGATGGAAGGCACACGGATACGGGGGCTCAGCTCCACGGGGCTGAAATGGATTGCCCTGATTTTGATGGTTCTGGACCACATCCACTATTTCTTCGGCTATACGGGCTGCGTCCCGGAGTGGTTCAGCATGCTGGGGCGGCTGGCCGCGCCGCTGTTTCTGTTCTGCTTAGTGGAGGGCTTCGCCCACACCCACGATCGTAAAAAATACTTTATAAAAGTATATTTCATTCATTTGCTGATGTCCGGCCTGCTGTTCCTGGTGATGACCGGAGCCGTTCCGGTCCGGCCCGATGGATTCTATCCCATGAACGGCATGATGACCTCATTTGCCATTTTGATGGCGGTCTTCCAGGGTATGGACTGGCTGGGAGAGCGGCGCTGGATTCCGGGGCTGGCGGCGGTGGTCCTGCCTCTGGCGTGGCCCATTCTGGCCAGCGTATTTATGGGAGCGGCGCCTGCGCTGCAAATGCCCCTGTCCGTCCTGGGGTATACGGTTCTGCCTATGTGGAACTCCAATCCGGACGCCGGTATCGGCACGATTCTCACGGGGATTCTGCTGTACGGCTTTCGAAAAAATCGAAGGGTTCAGGCCGGCGTGTTCGCGGGCTTCACGGTGCTTTATGATTTCCTTTATCCTCTGCTGGTGTTCTCCCGGCTCCCGGATTTCCATTGGACGATGATGTTCACGACCGCCTACGAGTGGTACGGGGCCCTTGCGGCGGTTCTGATGCTGTGTTACAATGGAGAACGGGGCTGGGGGCCGAAGCGGTTCTTTTATGTGTTCTACCCCGCCCATGTCTACATCTTATACGCGCTGTCCTGGGCGGCGTATCCGCTTTTGGCGGGAGGCTGACGGGAGAGCGGAAGGGAGGCCGCGCCGGTGGTGGAGATCCGCATCGACTTCGGGGACAGGAACAGCACCCCGGTCCCGGAGGAAGCGGCCATGCGGGCG
>CAQVQZ010000337.1 GCA_948902155.1 uncultured Oscillibacter sp. | reverse complement strand
CTCTCTTTCAGCTTCCTTGCGAAAGCGGCAGCGGACTCTGCTACCGCTTGGGCGGACTGGTTGTTGATCACGAAAATTTCCGTCTCCAGGCCCGCCCTTTGGGCGGCGCGGGCGCTGTCGTATTCGCAGTTCGTGCCGGGGAAGACGGGGATCAGGACCTTGGGCTTTGTTACGGCGGTTTTTGGGGTAACGCGGGTGAAGTCGGGGCAGGGAAGCTCGGGGGCCTCGCCGCCGATGGGGGCGCGGGTGGGGTAGACGTCGGAGAGAACGGACTCGTTCATAGCTAAAAGTTCGTCGATGGAATAGCTTTCCGACTTTCCGAAACGGCGGTGTTTCAGCGTAATGGTGGGTTCCGCCACGGTTTCGCCGATCTTGGAAATGCCCCAGGTTTCGGGGATTTCCTCGGACAGTTCCGCGATGATCGAATGGGGGTTGCTGATAGACCAGAAATAGCTTTCCACCTTCTGCTTGACGTTCTTCGCGTCAAAGCCGACGCGGTTTCCGAAGGACATCTTCATAACCGCCTCCGCCGCCGCGCCCTCGGTCAGGGCCCAGGCGGCTTTCACCTTCCCCGCTTTGCACAGGGCGTGGTACTGCTCCCAGTTCTCCCGGATGCCCTCCGTCTCTCCGCCGCCGCAGAAGAAATAGACGGGGTGTCCCGGCTCTTTGAACTCGGGAGTGATGATTTCACCGGTCTTGATAGGCGCAATGGCAAAGGAAACCAGGGTGGGGGGCACGTCCATGTTCAGGAAGGAGCCGGACATGGAGTCCTTGCCGCCGATGGCCGCGGTGCCGTAGTCCATCTGGGCCTCCATGGCACCCAGGAGGGCCGCGAAGGGCTTGCCCCAGCGCTCGGGGTCCGTGCGGAGCTTTTCAAAGTATTCCTGGAGGGTGAGGTAGATTTTCCGGTAGTCCGCGCCTGCGGCAACCAGCTTCGTGATGGAGTCCTCCACGGCGGTATAGGCCCCGATCCAGGGGTCGGCGGACATCTCCTCCGGGTCGCAGGCCCAGGACATGACACTGGCTTGATCCGTCTCCTGGCCCGGCAGCACGGGCAGCAGCGCCGCCATGACCTGGGCGGGGGTCTTCTGGTACTTCCCGCCGAAGGGCATCAGGAGAGTGCCCGCGCCGACGGTGCTGTCGAAGCGCTCCACCAGTCCCTGGCGGCTGGCGCAGGTGAGGCTGGAGGCCATGTCCTCCACGGAGTCGAAGCGTTCCTCCGTCAGGCGGAAGCCCGCGTCGTCGTCATGGGGGGGCACGTAGACTGTGGCCCGCTTCACCGCGCCGTTGGAGTTGAGGAACTCCCGGCTCAGGTCGACGATGGTTTCCCCCTGCCAGGTCATGACCATCCGGGGGGCCTCCGTCACCACGGCCACGGGGTACGCCTCCAGGTTTTCCCCGTTGGCGGCGGCGATGAACGCCTCCGCGTCCTCGGGGGCCACCACCACCGCCATGCGCTCCTGGCTCTCGGAGATGGCCAGCTCCGTGCCGTCCAGACCGTCGTACTTCTTGCGCACGGCGTCCAGGTCGATGGTGAGGCCGTCGGCCAGCTCGCCGATGGCAACGCTGACGCCGCCCGCGCCGAAGTCGTTGCAGCGCTTGATGAGGCGCGTCACCGCGCCGTCGCGGAACAGGCGCTGGATTTTCCGTTCCTCCGGGGCGTTGCCCTTCTGGACCTCGGAGGCCATGGTTGCCAGGGATTTCCGGTCATGGCTCTTGGAGGAACCGGTGGCGCCGCC
>CAQVQZ010000336.1 GCA_948902155.1 uncultured Oscillibacter sp. | reverse complement strand
CGTTCCCGCCAAGACGCTGATTCCCACGGACCCCAGCGGCTACACCGTCTGCGGACGGGTCTACATCAGCAATTCCACCGGCCATGAGCTGTCCGTTCCGGAGCTCCAGAAGCCCTTCGCGGCGGCCCTGGGGGAGGGGGAGCCCCAGATTTTGATTCTCCATACCCACGGCAGCGAGGCGTATACCCCCGCCCCCGGGACGGAGGGAATTGTCTGGTCCGGGAACTGCCGGACGACGGATTACCGCTACAACGTGGTGAAGGTGGGGGACGAGATGGCGGAGGTCCTTGGGGCGGCGGGCGTCTCCGTGCTCCACGACCGGACGCTGTACGACTATCCCAACTACACCGGGGCCTATGACCGGGCGCTGGTCTCCATCCGGAAGTACCTGGAGCAGTATCCCTCCATCCGGTTCATCCTGGACGTCCACCGGGACGCCATTGAGGACGGGCAGGGGAACCAGTACAAGGTAGTCTCCGAAATCGGGGGCGTGGGCGTTCCGGCCCAGATGTCCCTGGTGATGGGAAGCGACGGCAGCGGCCTGGAGCACCCGGACTGGCTGGAGAATTTGAAGCTGGCGGCGGCGGTGCAGCAGGATATCCTGGAGCGCTATCCCACGCTGATGCGCCCGGTGCTGCTGCGGAACTCCCGGTACAACCAGCACGCCACCACCGGGTCGCTGCTGCTGGAGGTGGGAGCCGCCGGGAACTCCCCGGAAGAGGCGGCCCTGGCGGGGCGGCTCTTCGCGGAGCGCTTCGCGGCGGTGCTGCTGGCGAAAGAGGAACCCGCGGCAGACGCGGAACATGATGCGGGCCATGTGGAGGCGGCTTCCTAGGCAGCCGCCTCCGGCTGGTGGGACCGTCCCCCTCGATAGTTTGATTTTTTTGAAGTGTATATTAAAATATTTTCGTTTTACAAAACAATCCTTCTGATGTAAAATGTCGGCAGAACAGGAAGCGGGAGCGCCCGCTTCCGGACCACAGAAAGGATCAAAGCAGATGAATACACTTGAGCCGGCAGTGATGGAGTACGCGGAGCGGTACTACGAGATCATCCAAATGGGACGGGAATTTCAGCGGGAGCAGGGGTTTACCCAGTGGACGGAGAACTATCCCGCCCTTGACACGGTGCGGGAGGACATTCGGGCAGGAAAGGGCTGCGCCCTTATGGTGGACGGCAGGATCGCCGGGTATATGTGCGTCGACTTCGACGGGGAGCCGGCCTATCGGGACATCGAGGGAGCCTGGAGGGGGGAAGGACCCTATGCGGTCGTCCACCGAATGGCGTTTGATTCCGCGTTTCGGGGAATGGGCCTGGCGGACGAGGCCTTCCGGCTGGTCGAGGAGCTTTGCGAACGAAAAAAGGTAGCCATGATTCGCGTGGACACGGATTTTCCAAACAAGCGGATGCAGCATATTCTGAGAAAAAACGGGTACGTAAACTGCGGGACCATTGTATTCCAGGGAGGCGCGAAGCTGGCGTACGACAAACTGCTTCCGCCGCTTTGCCGGGGGCATGCTTAAAAATGCCACCCGCTGACGGGGCCGGGGGGCTTCGCCGGTTTTCTGGAGCTTGGAGGGAACTCCGGCGGAAAACCGCCTCCCCCGGGGAATGGATGTCCCGCGGAAATAGGCCGCTCCGGCGATGAGCCGGGGCGGCGTATTTTTTTCGAATATGGTCGGCCGGACGCTGGAAATTTTTCCGCCGCGCATGAAACCGCCGAAATCAGGGACCCTAACAACACCCAACGATTTGAACGCAAAAGGAGTGAGCCCAT
>CAQVQZ010000335.1 GCA_948902155.1 uncultured Oscillibacter sp. | reverse complement strand
ATAGATGCCATCGCCATTGCGGTGCTTGCGGGCTTCGGGATTCTGGGGGCCTGGAAGGGGCTGCTGCGTACCCTGGCGGGGCTGCTGGTGCTGGCGCTGTCCCTGGCGGGAGCGGGGATTGTCGCCTCGGCCCTGTCGGCCCCGGCGGCGAAGCTCATTGCCCCCGTTATTGAAAAGCGGATCGAGGCCCGCTTGGACGAGGCCATTCAAGAGCAGTTTCCCGGAGAGGTCCCGGGAACGGGCCCTTCCCCGGAGGACGGGTTGTCCGTGGCGGATATGCTGGGCCTGCTGGGCGTGGACCAGGCCCTCTGGGATACGCTGGCATTTCGGGCGGCGGACGCCGCCCAAAGCACCGGGGCCCGTCTGGTGACCGCCGTCGTTGAGAGCGTGGCCCGGTCCATGCTGTACGGCGTGCTGTACATGATTTCCTTCGTCCTGCTGACCCTCGCCCTGCACCTGCTGGTGCGGATGCTGGACGCGGTTTTAAAGCTGCCGGGCCTCCACGGGCTGAACGCCGTGGGCGGCGGCCTGGTGGGCCTGGCGGAGGGCGCGCTGCTGCTGTTTTTGGCGGTGTGGGTCCTGCGCCTGGTGGGAGTTTCCTTCGAGGCGGAGGAGAGCGGCCGGATTTTCCGGTTTTTCACCACCCACACGCCTCTGGACGCCCTGAAATTCCTGGGAGCGTAAAAGCACCCGTGCATACGGCCGCCGGTATTCGCGGAAGCGCCGCGCCTGTCCGGCTTCACATGTAAAACGGATGCGTGCTGTTCACGCCGGCGGGCCGGTGCCCGCCGCTTGAAAACGGGAGTGTTTCCCGTTTCAGATCCGCTGACGATATCAAACAATAGCGCCGGGAGGGCGCGTGGAGGTTTAAGAGGTATGCAGCCGACACTTTGCTCAAAATGCGAGGACCTGGAGACGCTGAACAGCGAAATGATGCAGGCCATGAACGGCGTGGAGAACATCGAGGACCTGCCCGGCGGCGAGGAAGGCGAGGAGGAGGAAGAGGGCAAAACCGCCACCTTTCCCTTCCTGAACCGCCTGTTCTCCGGCGGCGAGTCCTCCAAGGAGAGCGCCGAGGAGGGCCGAAGCGAACGCCGGGAAAAGAAGGAGCCCGCCAAAAACACCAAGCGGAAATACCTGGAGAATTACTGCATCTCCCTGACCCAGAAGGCCAAGGAGGGCAAGCTGGACCCGGTCATCGGACGGGCGGAGGAGATCGAGCGGGTGGTTCAGATTCTGAACCGGCGGCAGAAAAACAACCCCTGCCTCATCGGCGAACCCGGCGTGGGCAAGACCGCCATCGCCGAGGGCCTGTCCCAGCGCATCGCGGAGGGCGACGTGCCCTTCAAGCTCCGGGAGAAGGAGGTCTACCTCCTGGATCTGACGGCCCTGGTGGCCGGTACCCAGTTCCGGGGCCAGTTTGAGAGCCGGATGAAGGGCCTCATCGACGAGGTGAAGCGCCTGGGAAACATTATCCTGATGATCGACGAGGTCCACAACCTGGTGGGGGCCGGAGACGCCGAGGGCAGCATGAACGCCGCCAATATCCTGAAGCCCGCCCTGAGCCGGGGGGAGATTCAGGTTATCGGCGCGACGACCTTTAACGAATACCGCAAGCACATCGAAAAGGACTCCGCCCTGGAGCGGCGCTTCCAGCCGGTGACGGTGAACGAGCCCTCGGTGGAGGACTCCATCAAGATTTTGAAGGGCCTGGCCCCCAAGTACGAGGAGTTTCACGGCGTGAAGCTGACGGAGGGCATCCTCCGCCAGGCGGTGCT
>CAQVQZ010000334.1 GCA_948902155.1 uncultured Oscillibacter sp. | reverse complement strand
CCGGGGCCCGGGGCAAGTCCGGGGCCTCCGACGCGGACGCGGAAACCGTGGCCTACGTCCGGCGGCTGTTCGACGAGGCGGGGGTCATCTGGCAGATTTCCGAGCTGGGCAAGGTGGACGCCGGCGGCGGCGGCACCGTGGCCATGTATATGGCCAACCGGAACATCAGCACCCTGGACGCCGGCGTCCCGGTGCTGAGCATGCACGCGCCCTTTGAGACGGTTTCCAAGCTGGACTGCTATGAAACCTATAAGGGCATGAAGGCGGTTTTCAGCCACCGCTCCTGAAAAAATTCCGGAAACGCAGCCGGTTAAAACGGGAACCTATAAACAGGCGCTTTGCGCTCGGATGGAGTCCGTCCGTGCGCAGAGCGCCTGTCCGCAGACCGCCCGGCGCGCGCCGGAGCCTACCGGATAAATCAAGAGAGCCGGGCTGTACACACAGCCCGGCTCCCGGTTTGTTCCTTATGAAAGCGTACAGCTTACCTCGCAGCCGAGCTGATAGCGGCTCAGGGAATCAAAGTCAAACGCGCCGCTCCTCATCAGGGTGAGCCGCCAGCTGACCGTGCCGCCCATCCGGTCGTCCTCCCTCTCGCTGACGGCAAGGACGGCGTCCTGCCGCTCCCCCGCCATGTTGGAGAAGTGATAGCTCTGGTGCTCCCCCTCCCAGGGGATCATATCGGCAAAGGCCTCATCCCAGCGGAGATAGGTGAACATGTATCCCTTTCCGGGGTTCTCCGGGTCCTCAAACCGGACGGAGTAGCTGCACGCCTGGTAGAGGGGGAAGGGAACCTGGACGGTAAACACCGCCTCATAGGGGGAGTAGACGTCCACGGTGACCGCGGCGTCATAGACGTCGTCGCTGGTAAACTCGCTCCCGTCCAGCCCCAGGGAGTAGGCCTTCCCCTCCCCCGTGTAGGTCCGCAGGGGGACGCCTTCCTCCTCCGTTTCCCGGACGGAGGAGGCCGAGGGGACCGGGTCCTCCGGCAGCTCGGGCTGTTCCCCCGCCTCGTTCAGGCAGCGGTAAAGGAAGGTGGCAATCTGCCCCCGGGTACAGGGCTCGTCGGGGGAGAAGGTGGTTTCGGAGGTCCCGGAGGTAATGCCCGTCTCCACGGCCCAGGCCACCGCCTGGGCGTAGTCCGCCTGGGGGGCCACGTCGGTGAAGGCGCAGGAATCCTCCGGCGCGGGGGCGCCGATGTAGCGCCACAAAAAGCGCATGGCCGTGCCCCGGCCGCAGGGGGCCGAGGGCGAAAAGGACGCACCGCCGCTCAGGATGCCCGCCTGGGAGGCCCAGGCAATGGCCCTCTGAAAATCCGGGTTCAGGGGCTCCTCCGCCCCGCCGCCGGGCTGCGCCTCCGCCTCCGGCGATCCGGCGGCCCGCCACAGGAAAGTAAGAATCTGACCCTGGGTGCATACCGCGTCGGGGGAGAAGGTCGTTCCCGTGGTCCCGGTGGTAATGCCCCGCTCCACGGCCCAAGCGATGGGCGCGGCATAATACAGCCCCTCGTCCACATCCGAGAAGGCGGAGGCCGGAACCGCCAGAACGGTCAGGGCCAGGGCCAGAGCGGCCAGCTTCTTTTTCATGATCGCGCACCTCGCTTCTTTCGAGTCTGTAGTCACAACCGGGGAATGCCGGGTGGCAAAAGTCCTGCAACCTATTGTAAAATATTTTTCCTCTGCTGACAAGCCTTTTTTGCGAAATCCAAAAATTGGAGCGCTTTGCCCGTTTTTCTTAGAGGGTGTCTTCCAATTCCCGGAGTGACGGACCGGGGCAGATTTTTTCGCCAGG
>CAQVQZ010000333.1 GCA_948902155.1 uncultured Oscillibacter sp. | reverse complement strand
CGGGTCATCCTCAACGGCCTGGGCAAGGACGCCGCCCAGATCATCAGCCGGATCAACGGCTTCACCTATGTCCAGACCCAGTTTGACTACGGCACCGGCGAGGTGAAGGTGGTCAAGGAGTTCAAGTACTCCGAGGGCGAGCGGGCCAATGTCCGCTGCTACGGCGCGGACGACGTCCGGGAGGGCGTGGCCATCATGCACCTGGAGGGCGTGGACGTGTCCATCACCGGCAACTCCACCAACCCCACCCGGTTCCAGCACCCCGTGGCGGGCACCTATAAGAAGGAGTGCGTAGAGCTGGGGAAGAAGTACTTCTCCGTGGCCTCCGGCGGCGGCACGGGCCGCACCCTGCACCCCGACAACATGGCCGCCGGCCCCGCTTCCTACGGCATGACCGACACCATGGGCCGGATGCACTCCGACGCCCAGTTTGCCGGGTCCAGCTCCGTCCCCGCCCACGTGGAGATGATGGGCTTCTTAGGCATGGGCAACAACCCCATGGTGGGCGCGACGGTCGCCGTGGCCGTGGCGGTTTCCGAGAGCAGGAAGTAAACAAAGCGTAATATCCGAACGAAAAGATCCCCAGGGTTTACAGCCTTGGGGGTCTTTTTGCGCCCCCGCGGGGAGGACCGGGCGCAAAAAAGCCGCCCTCCTCCGGCGGCGGGCAAAAAAACATCCCCCCATCCGCTCCGTCGGCGAATGGGGGGCTCAACCATTGATCGGATTGTCCATTGGTCCATACCTCGTGCTTTCTGAAAGTTACTGCCGTTCGCGGGGAATGCGGGGGTGTGGGTGATCCGGGGATTTCCAATCCATGAAACATTGCTTGCATCGACCTGTTGGTCCCGCTGGCTCAGCATAGTGAGTGGTGTTTCGTATTTGGGAACTGCCTGCGATCACGCTGACGCTTGGGAATGCGCTGTTGGAACGGCGTTTGGAAGACGTGGACTTGCGTGCCGACTAGTACACGGGTCTCACCCCTTTCTGTAGTTATAATGTACAATGTTTTTCCGGATTTGTCAATCCCTTTTGTGAAATTTTGCGTTTTTGACAAAGGGCCCCGCCCTTCTCCGGCAGAATCCACAAAGCCTGGGGAAGAGGGCGGGGATTATGCTTGTGCTTTTGCGGGTTTCGTGGTATGATAGCGCTGATTTATTTCAGGACCCGCGATCCGCGGATTTTCAGCCAGCGGACGCCGCGGAGTCCGGCGGCCTCCCCCGGGAGCCCCGCCGGAGGCGGAGGGCGTCCGCAGGGATGGAGGAAAGGAATTTGAAACGCGAAGAGATCATCGTCCCCGCGGAGGCCGTCGCCCGGCAGCGGGACGCGCAGAAGAGAATCCGGGCCATGTTTTCCGCCCGGGGGGCCCACCCCGCCGCCTGTGTGGAGACGTTCGGCTGCCAGCAGAATGTGGCGGACGGCCAGCGGCTCATGGGGATGCTGCGGGAGATGGGCTTCACCTTCACGGAGGAGGCGGGAGAGGCGGACCTGGTGCTGCTGAACACCTGCGCCATCCGGGAGCACGCGGAGCAGCGGGTCTTCGGCAATCTGGGCATCCTGACCCACTCCAAGCGGGAGAACCCGGAGCAGGTCATTGTCCTGTGCGGCTGCATGGCCCAGGAGGAGCGGGTGTCCAGGCGGATCCGGGCGTCCTACCGCCATGTGGACCTGGTCTTCGGGCCCCAGGCACTGTGGCGCTTCCCGGAACTTTTGTGGCAGGTTTATGAGACGAAAAGGCGGGTCTTTTCCGTGGCCGACGAGCACGGCGGCATTGCCGAGGGGCTCCCGGTGGTCCGGGAACGGGGCG
>CAQVQZ010000332.1 GCA_948902155.1 uncultured Oscillibacter sp. | reverse complement strand
CCTGCTTCGGGTCCGCCGGGACGCCGATGCCCGCCTCCAGGCACCAGCCCAGGTTGGTCAGGCCCAAGGGGTCCCCCTGGGCCGCCGCCCGCTGGTAGCAGGCCAGAGCGTCGGTCTCCCGCTTCTCGTCCACCGCCTGGTTGCCCATGCTGACCCAGTCGCCGGCGGTCATCTCATCCTCGGTCAGGGCGGCAAAAAAGGTCCCCCCGCAGCGGGGACAGACATCCGGTTCCTCCTCGGCCACGAAGCCGCAGTCCGGATTCTCACAGCGATAGAAATCCATGGTGGTATTCCTCCCTTACGCGTCCGCTCCGCCGGAAAACGGGGAGCTGTTGTACAGATCGGTAAACTGATAGGCCGTCCCCCGGTACTTGAAGCCGGGAAAGGTGTCCAGCTGGACGCCGTGGATGGCTCTAAAAATGCTTTTTTCAATGTTGGGATTGCTTTTTTTCAGCTCCCGCAGCAGGAGCTTGATCTCCTGGCGCTTGCTCTCCCCGATGCCGTCGCCGGAGGCGTCCCGAGCCTCGGTAAAACGGCAGGCGCACTGGAGGAACCGCAGTCCGTTGTAGTCCCGCCAGCGGAGAATGTCGTCCTCGTGGACGCAGTACAGGGGCCGGATCAGCTCCATGCCGGGGAAGTTCTTGCT
This sequence comes from uncultured Oscillibacter sp., assembly GCA_948902155.1. Next base: position 1,185 of record CAQVQZ010000332.1, on the reverse strand, counting down.
CCGGAGCTTGGGCGGCATGGCCTGGACCTGGGCCCCGTAGAAGAGCCCTAACAGGGTGGTCTCGATGACGTCGGAAAAATGGTGCCCCAGGGCGATCTTGCTGCACCCCAGCTCCTGGGCCTTGGCGTAGAGGCAGCCCCGGCGCATCCGGGCGCAGAGGTAGCAGGGATTCTTGTCCACCCGGACGGTCACGTCGAAAATATCGCTCTCAAAGACGGTGATGGGAATCCCCAGCCGCCGGGCGTTTTCCTCGATAAGCTGCCGGTTGGCGGGATTATAGCCGGGGTCCATGACGAGAAAGGTCAGGTCAAAGGGGCGCTCCGTGTGCTTTTGCAGCTCCTGCATCAGCTTGGCCAGGACCACGGAGTCCTTCCCGCCGGAGACGCAGACGGCGATATGGTCCCCCGGCGACACCAGCTCGTAGCGCTTCACCGCAGCAATAAAGGGATTCCAGAGGACCTTGCGGTAGGTTTTGATGAGGCTGCGCTCGGCAGTCTCCTGGGGGGTGAGGTCACGGGACATAGCAAAGTCTCCTGCGTTTCAAGGGGTCCAGGGGCTTTGCCCCTGGTTTCTCCGCTAAGCGGAGAAAGAAAATGAAATCATTTTCCTGACGACATGCGCGTCAGGAAAATACCCCGACTCGTGCGCCTTGGGCGCACACACCAGTGACCGAGTCACTGGTGGGGGGTTCAGCGGAGGCGGGCATAGCCCGCCGGAGCGTCTAAGGGGGACAAAGTCCCCCTTGGAGCTATAACCAAATCGCCCCCAGCCGGAACACCGACGCGCACATCCTCCGGAACCAGGGCCTCCGGCTCCAGTCCTCCATAGTATAGGGCACGCTCTCGGCCAGAATGCCGTCCAAATCCTCCAGCAGTTCCTCCACCACCGGCATGTGGTACAGCAGCACGCCGCATTCATAGTGGAGCTGGAAGGTCCGGTAATCCATATTGGTGCTGCCCACCAGGGCCACCTCCCGGTCCGCCATCACGCTCTTGGCGTGGAGGAATCCGGGGGCGTACTTGTAAATCTTCACGCCGTGGCTCAGCAGTTCCCCCCAATAGGTCTCCGCCACCATATAAGTAAACTTATGGTGGTCCGGAATGCCGGGGATGAACAGCCGCACGTCCACTCCCGCGTCGGCGGCGATGCACAGGGCCTTCTGCATGGACTCCTCCACGGCGTAGT
>CAQVQZ010000331.1 GCA_948902155.1 uncultured Oscillibacter sp. | reverse complement strand
ACCCCCACCGGGTCCACGGCCTACTCCCTCTCCGCCGGGGGGCCGGTGGTGGAGCCGGTGGCCCAGACCCTGGTGGTCTGCCCCATCTGCATCCACAACATGCGCTTTTCCTCCTACGTCCTCTCGCCGGAGCACACGCTGACGGTGGAGCTGGAGCGGAACGGGCGCAAGCCGGTGTACCTCTTTGTGGATGAGAGCCGGGCCTTCGCCCTGCGGGCCGACGACCAGGTCCAGATTCGCCGCTCCCGGTACGTGACCCGGCTGGTGCGGCTGACGGAGCGGAGCTTTTGCGAGATATTCGCGCAGAAAATGCTGCCGGGAGGGCTGGATGTATGAAAAATAACCGACAGGCCATGATTTTGGAGATCATTTCCCAGGAAAACATCGAGACGCAGGAGCAGCTGCTCAAGCGCCTTCAGGACAGGGGCATCCGCTGCACCCAGGCCACCATTTCCAGGGACATCAAGCAGCTGCACCTGATGAAGGAGCCCATCGGGCAGGGGGCGTATAAGTACGCCGTGTCCGGGAACCGGATGAAGCTGAACGTGGCGGAGAAGCTGCGGACCATCTTCCGGGAGTGCATCGTCAGCATCGATTACGCCCAGAACATCGTGGTGGTGAAGACCATGCCGGGGCTGGCCAACGGGGCCTGTTCCGCCCTGGACAATATGGAGATGAACGACATCGTGGGGTCCCTGGCCGGGGACGACACGGCCCTGCTGGTGATGCGGAACACGGAGGCGGCGGAATTGCTTTGCCAGGAGATTAAGGACATGCTGTAAAACGTCAAGGGGGAGCGGGCTCCCCCTTGAGAATCCCCCACCACCAGTGACGCGGCGTCACTGGTGTGTGCGCCCCGGGCGCACGGGTCGGGGTATTTTTGTGACGCGCATGTCGTCACAAAAATGATTTCAATTTTTTCTCCGCTCTGCGGAGAAACCAGGGGGGAATCCCCCTGGACCCCCTGGCGGCGCGTCAATCCTTTAGATAAAGAGGGGATACAGAGATGCTGGAGCTTCTGCACATTGAGAATATCGCGGTGATCGAGGAGGCGGATATCCGCTTCCGCCCGGGCTTCAACGCCCTGACCGGCGAGACCGGCGCGGGAAAGTCCATCGTCATCGACGCCATGGGGGCGGTGCTGGGCGGGCGGACCTCCCGGGACCTGATCCGCACCGGGGCCGCGAAAGCCTTTGTCAGCGCGGAGTTTTCGGCGGTCCCGCCGGAGCTGCCGGGGCTGGCGGAGAACGGACTGGCGCCGGATGAAGATGGGATTTTGCTGCTCCAGAGGGAGATTTCCGGCGACGGGAAGAACGCCTGCCGGGTCAACGGACGGCCGGTCACCGTGGCCCAGCTCCGGCAGATCGGCGGGGAACTGCTGAATATCCACGGCCAGCACGACGGCGCGCAGCTCCTGGACGAGGAGCAGCACGGCGCGTATCTGGACCGCTTCGGCCGGACGGACGCGCCTCTGGAGGCGTACCGGAAAGCTTACGGCGTGCTGTCGGAGCTGCGGGAGAAAATGCGGGCCTTGCAGATGGACGAGGCGGAGAAGGCCCGCCGGGTGGACAGCCTCCGCTTCCAGATCGGCGAGCTGGAGCGGGCGGAGCTGGTCCCCGGCGAGGAGGAGGAGCTGAATGCCCGCCGGAGCCTTCTGCGAAACGGGGAGAAGTATCTATCCGCCCTCTCAGGCGCGGATTACGCCCTGAGCGGCGGCGATGAGACCGGCGGCGCGGTGAGCCAGCTCCGGGAGGCGGAGGACGCATTGTCTGCCATCCGCACCCTGGGCGACGACCTTGGGGAACTGTTCAAGCGATTGGAAGAGCTCCGCTGTGAA
>CAQVQZ010000330.1 GCA_948902155.1 uncultured Oscillibacter sp. | reverse complement strand
GCAGCCGGGGCATCCCCATGTTCCTGGCGGGGGACGAGTTCTGCAACACCCAGTTCGGGAACAACAACGCCTACTGCCAGGACAATCTGACCAGCTGGCTGGACTGGCGGATGCTGGAGAAAAACAGGGACATGTTCCGCTTCTTCCAGTTCATGATCGCCCTGCGCAAGCGCTTCCGCATCCTCCGGGCCAACCTCTCCGACGGGTACTACGGCTTCCCCGACGTCAGCTTCCACGGCGTCACCCCCTGGCGCACCCAGTTTGAGGACCATGAGCGCTATGTGGGCGTCCTCTTCGCCGGGCAGGCGGAGGGGGAGGAGCCCCAGATCGTCTACGCCGCCTCCAACGCCTATTGGAAGCCCCTGGACGTGGAGCTGCCGGAGCTGCCCCGGAATCTCATTTGGGAACAGCTGGCGGACACCTGGGAGGCGGAGCAGTGGCCCGTCCCGGTGCCCGACGGACGGTTCTCCATCGGCCCCCGGAGCGTGAAGGTCTTCGCCGCCCGGCCCCGGTAAAAGAGATATGGATATTGCGGAGACCTTGCTGCTTGTTGCCTTCTGTTTTGGCATGGCGGCGCTGGGCATGGGGTTCGTTTTCTGGATCATGAAAAAAGCGGGCATCCAGCCGGCGGAGGGCTTCTTCTGTAAAATCTACCGGGAGCGCTGGACGGGACGGGTCGGCCTCCCGGCCTGGAACGAGTCCTTCGGTACCGTAGAACGCGGCGGCTCGCGCCTCTCGTGGTCCCGGCACGGGACGTGGTATGTGGTGACCAAACGGTGCGCGATGATCGCCGTGGAAACCGTTGTGTCCCGGGGACATGTGACGCTGGAGGTCTATGGGGACACCGGGCTTCTTCGGAAGTGGGAGAGCTGGCAGGAGCCGGCGTTCACCGTCGACCTGCGGGGCGTGAAGCGGGTATGGTTTCGCGTGTACGGCGAGGACTTCACCGGGAGCATCCGCTGCGCCGGGAGGAGGCAACAGACGGTTGCTTGACGGCCCGCCGCCCCCGTGGTAAGCTGAACCCACAAAGGAGGCGGACCCATGAAATTCAAGGACAACTTCACGGCCCTGCGGAAAAAGGCGGGCCTTTCCCAAAACGACATCGCGGAGAAGCTCTTCGTCACCCGCCAGGCCGTGTCCCGCTGGGAGCAGGGAGACACGGTGCCCGAAATTGAAACCCTGCAGGCCATTTCCCAGCTCTTCGGCACGACCATCAACGACCTTCTGGGCTACCCGACGGACCTCCGGTGCCAGAGCTGCGGCATGCCCCTCACCCCCGAGCACATGGGCCGGGAGCAGGACGGAACCCTTAACGAGCACTACTGCGTGTGGTGCTGGGACAACGGCGCGTTCCTCCGGGAGTGCACCATGGAGGAGATGGTGGAGCAGTGCCTCCCCCACATGCCCGGGGACCCGGAGGCCAGCCGGAAGTACATGACGGATCTCCTGCCCACCCTGGACCGCTGGAAAACGAAGGAAGCCTGATCATCAAAGGGAAGCGCCCCGGGGCGCTTCCCTTTTTCGCGGGTAATTTCCGGACGCTTTTCCCCTTCCGGTTTCTGCAATCTGGAAGGAATTCGTTCACTATCAGCAAAACTGTGGATAGATTCCAAAAAATAGCTATTACCGATTTCTGTCAAAACCTGCTATAATTTTGAACAAGAGAGAAGGAGACTCTCAGCGGAAAACTATGCAAACTATGCAATCAGCAGAAAGAAGGCGTATCCCACAAGCGGTAAAGAAAAGGAGAAATGAAATGGAACACAACTTAAACAAAAAGAGCAGCGCCCTGGCACTGGTCCCCTTTCTGATTTTCGTCGTGATCTACCTCGGCGCCGGCCTGATTCTCCAGGC
>CAQVQZ010000329.1 GCA_948902155.1 uncultured Oscillibacter sp. | reverse complement strand
GGACGGCGGTGAGCTCGCCCTTCTTGCCCAGGTACTTGACCCGGAGGGCCTCCAGGTCCGGGGTGGCCTGTGCGCCGCCGATGGACTCCAGAGCCCTCTTGCGGATGGCTTCTAACTGTTCTTTCATAGAAATGCTGCTCCTTTTCTTGGATATATAATATGGTATAGGAATCAGAGATGCTTCAAAAGCGTCTTGGGGCTTGCGCTCATGGTGACGGTGAAGCGGGGCAGCTCGTGCAGCCCCTTGGAGAGGTCGGCGGCGTGCTTCCCCGGCCCGGTCACCACGGTCAGCGGGAACAGGTCCCGGAGAAACGCGCCGGCGTCGGGGTCGGTTTTGCCGAAGGGGTAGGCGAAAAACGAGGGGGGCTTGCCCAGCTCCTGGGCGATGCGGTCATAGCTGCGCCGCAGGTCCTCCAGCACGCGGCACTGGAAATCCAGGTCGGATTCCCCCTTCCGGCGCTGGACGCCGTTGGCCTGGCCGGGGATGAAATTGCCCATGCGCTGGTCCAGGTTGTGGACGGCGTACCCGTGGGAGCCGATTTCCACCAGGCCGGAGGCAGACATCTCCCGGCACATGTCCCAGGAGAGGAAGCCTCCGGAGTAGTAGTCCGGCATATAGACCATCAGGGCGATGGCGGCTTTGGCGCGGTATTTCTGGAGCAGGGGGAAGGCCAGCTCGTAATTGCTCCGGTAGCCGTCGTCAAAGGTGATGAGGACGGGCTTTTCCGGCAGGTGCTGTCCCGCCGCCAGCTCCTGGGGCAGAACGGAGTGATATCCGTTTTCCGCCAGCCATTGCAGGTCCTCCTCCAGACGGCCCACAGTGATGGTCATGTCGTTGCAGTCCTCCCAGTTGTTCACGATGTGGTGATACATGAGGACGGGCATGCGGACGTCATACGTCACCGGCTCGCCGGGCTGGGAGGAGGGTTCGATGGTGGGAACCTCCTGGACCACCGCCTGGGGTTCCGGCGCGGGGACGGCGGGAAGGGGCGGGGGAAAAGCGGGAACGGCGGTGGAGATCAGAAAGGAGACCGCCAGCGCCAGGGGCAGGGAGTTCATGACCGTTCAGCTCCTTCCAAGGATGTCGCGGGGCGGGGTAAAGAAAAAACCCTCCGTCCCAAGCTATGGGACGAAAGGAGAAGCCTTCCGCGGTACCACCCAAATTCGCGCCGAAGGGCGCGCTCTCGAGGCCCCGGTAACGGAGGGCGGACCGGCCGTGTCTCCACGGCGGCTCCCGGGCGAACCAAACGGCGCTCTGCGGACGGGCTTTCAGCCGGTGGCCCATCCTCTCTTGGCAAAGCGGAATCGTTATTTTCCCGTTCATCGCGGATGTCGGATATTGGAGTCAACTATTTATATATAACACAGCCAGGGGGGAAATGCAAGAGGGAAACCCCCGGCATTTTCACAAAAACCGGCTTTATATCCGCGAATTTTGCAATCGTTTGGAAAAATGAAGGAGGCCGGGTTTCCCCGGCCTCCGCTCTGCTGCTCAGCCCAGCAGATAGGCGTACTTGTTCAAAACCGTCAGGATCAACACCTCAATGTCGGCGGGCAGGCCGTTCTCAACGTCCAGATCGGCCTCGAAAACCTTCCCGTCCAGCCGGACCAGTACCTTTCTGCCGCCCAGGGGCAGGAAGCCCTGGTTGTTCACGCTCTCGTCAAAGCCCTCCCGGGTCTTGAACAGGGTGAACTTATCCCGGTAGGGGGCGGAGTCATAGGGGCAGAAGATGGCGCAGTTGCCGCACTCGTTGCACATCCGGTCCACGTGGAGAATCTCATGCCGTCCGTCGGGCAGTTCCACCACCACGTTGGCCCGGTTGGGGCACACGTCGGCGCAGACCTGGCAGACCACGTTGCAGGT
>CAQVQZ010000328.1 GCA_948902155.1 uncultured Oscillibacter sp. | reverse complement strand
TCATGACCATGATGAGCTGCACCTTCTCCCGGGTGCCCTTGGACATCTGCTTGACGGTCTGCTGGGGGTGGATGTTCAGGTGGGCCAGCATCTCCTCCGCCGTGTCCCGGCGGAAGTCCTGGTAGAAATCGCCGTAGAAGTCCATCAGCTGCCTGGCGGACATCCAGGTGGGGATGGCCGTCCGCTCCGGGAGGTAGCTCACCAGGGCGTGGCTCTCCCGCCCCGGCGCGGAGCCGCAGACGGCGATATAGCCCGCGTCGGGGGTCAGCAGGCCGTTGGCCAGCTTGATGAGCGTGGTCTTGCCGCTGCCGTTGGGGCCCAGCAGGCCCACGATGCGCCCCGGCTCAATGGAAAAGGCCACCTCGTCCAGGGCGGCGGTCCGGCCAAAGCGCTTGGTCAGGCCCTTGCATTCAAGTACCGGCATGGTTCGCTTCCTCCTCTCCCAATTCCTGCTCGATCAAGGAAATGATCTCCTCCCGCTGGAAGCCCAGCCGGAGCATGGCCTCCAGAAACGTCTTCACGTGCCGCTGGGCCAGGCTTCTCTTCGCCGCGTTGATCATGGTGTTGTCCTCCGTCACAAATCTTCCCGCAGTCCGCTGGCTGTACACCAGTCCGTCCCGCTCCAGTTCCGCCAGCGCCCGCTGCATGGTGTTGGGGTTGACCCCGGCCTCGGTGGCCAGGTCCCGCACGGAGGGCAATCGCTCTCCCGGCGGAAAGGCGCCGGTGACGATGCCCACCTTGACCTGCTGGATCAACTGGGTGTAGATGGGGGCGTCGTTTGAAAACTGCCATTGCATGATGCGCACCTCCTGTGGTTGTGCTGTTGTCTTATGTACTTAGTACAATAGCACATTTTCCGGAAATGTCAAGGGGTTTTGGGGAGAAATTTTTGCGGAGGGCGGAAAAGACGCCTGGGAAGCCTTCCAATATCATGAAAGTCGAGAAGAAAATAAAAAGGCCCCTTTTGAAAGGGGCTCCGCCCGAAGGGCGGTGGGGATTGTTCGCAGGGACTCTCTTCTATTGCAAGACAGGAAATAGAAGAAAATCCCTGCGGCAATCCTCCGTCACGGCTCCGCCGTGCCACCCCCTTTCAAAAGGAGGCTTTTTTCCGAACTTAACGACATTGGGGGACCGCCCCAAGCGTCTTTCTAAACCAGATTTCCGTTACTTCCGCCCGCCGAACAGGCCCTTTAAGAAGCCGCCCTTCTCCGGCTTTTTCTTCTCGGGGGCCTTTTTCTCCGGCTTCCGGCCGTTTTCCGGCGCGGGGCCGTTTTTCAGCCGCTCCAGGGCCTCCACGGCGTGCTTGTAGTTCTGCTTGGCGGACGCCTCGTAGAGCTGCTTCGCCTGCTCCACGCTGGGGGCCACGCCCTTGCCGTGCTCATAGCACCAGCCCAGCAGATACTGCCCTCGGGCCTCCCCCTGCTCCGCCGCCTGGCTGTACCATTTCACAGCTTCGTCCCAGCTCTGGTCCACGCCCTCGCCGGTCTCGTAGAGATAGCCCAGGTTGCACGCGGCGGTCCGGTCCCCGGCCCCGGCGGCTTTGCGGTACCACTCCGCCGCAGCGGACAGGTTCTTTTCCACGCCCTGGCCCGCCTCGCAGCAGTAGCCGTAATTGCACATGGCACGGGGATAGCCCGCGTCGGCGGAGAGGCGGTAGAGCCGGGCGGCTTCGCCATAGTCCTGCTCCACGCCCCGGCCGGTCTCGTACATGTAGCCCAGATTGCACTGGCCCACGGAGTCGTTCTGCTCCGCCGCCCGGCGGTAGCATTCCACGGCCTGCTCCAGGCTGGCCTCCACGCCCTCGCCGAACTCGTAGCAGATGCCCAGGCTGCACAGCGCCCGGACATAGCCCGCGTCCACCGCCCGCTGATACCACTGGAACGCCTC
>CAQVQZ010000327.1 GCA_948902155.1 uncultured Oscillibacter sp. | reverse complement strand
CCAGCGCCTTCGGCACCGTGTCCATCATGTTCCCCATGATCATCTCCGTCCGGGAAGTCCGGGACGCCAAGGAGATTCTGGAGGAGTGCCGGGCCGAGCTGGAAGAGCGGGGCGTCGCCATGGGCAAGGTGGAGACCGGCATCATGATCGAGACGCCCGCCGCTGTGATGATGGCCGACGAGCTGGCGGAGGAAGTGGAATTCTTCTCCCTGGGCACCAACGATCTGACCCAGTACACCCTGGCCATCGACCGGCAGAACCCCAAGCTGGACAACTTCTACGACTCCCACCATCCGGCGGTCCTGCGGATGATCCGCCACACCATCGAGGCGGGCCACCGCCACGGCTGCTGGGTGGGCATCTGCGGCGAGCTGGGCGCGGACCAGACCCTGACGGAGACCTTCCTCCGGTACGGCGTGGACGAGCTGAGCGTGTCCCCCGCCTCGGTCCTGCCCCTGCGGAAGATCATCCGCAGCCTGGACCTGAGCAAGGAGCCGGGGACCTGAGCCGCCGCCAATCCAATACAGATGACCGGAACGCCGAACGCTTTCGCGTCCGGCGTTTTCGCGCTCTCCGGCAGTTCCACGAAAGCGCCTGTCTTTCCCGGCGGGAGGCCCCCGGCTTTTGGCAAAAATACCATTGTATTTTACCCGGCGGCAGGGTACAATAGGGCGATGTACGAATCAGGAATGACCATGTTTGGAAAGAGGAGGAACCTCATATGAGCCGGCAGGAAGCCATTGCGCAGTACGCCTCCGCGCTGAAGCAGGGCCGGAAGGCTTACAAGGAAGCCCTGGTCCAGGGCCGTTATCCCTATCCCCAGGTTTTGGATGAAATTATCAGCGACTCCATGGTGGCGGGCCAGATGGAGCTGGGCGTGGTGGAGATTCCCGCGGACCAGATCGTGGGCACCAAGACGGCGGGCCGCCGCTCCGCCTTTTCGGCGGACTTCATGCCCCTGCTGGACGCCGACTCCGAGTTCGCCGGGAAGTGGATGGCCCTCTGCGAGGCCCATCTGGGGGACGAGGGCATCCGGGACCCCATCCGGTGCTATGAGTACCTGGGCCGCTTTTACGTCCAGGAGGGCAACAAGCGGGTCAGCGTCCTCCGGAGCTACGGCGCGCCCACCATCCCCGCCTACGTCATCCGCATGATTCCCGTGTGGACGGCGGAGCCGGACATCGTGGCCTATTACGATTTCATGGACGCCTACCTGAAAACCGGCCTCTACCGGACCCGGTTCAGCTGCGCGGGAAGCTTCGTCAAGCTCCAGAAGGCCCTGGGCTACGAGCCGGACCACGTCTGGACCCAGGACGAGCGCCGCCGCTTCATCGCGGGCTTCACCTATTTCCAGGAGCCCTTCCGGAAGCAGGGGGGCGGCGAGCTGCCCATCACCACGGCGGACGCCCTGCTGGTGTGGCTCAAGGTCTATAACTTCGACGATCTCACCGCCCTCCCCTCCGCCGAGCTGGCCAAGAGCATCAAGGCCGTCTGGTCGGATATCAAGGCCCTGTCCGAGCCCATTACCGTCCGGACGGACACGCCGGAGGTGAAGGAGAACAACCTCCTGGGCCGCATCTTTAAGACCAAGCTGCCCGCCCACCTGAATGTGGCCTTTATCAGCGACCAGTGCCCGGACCAAAGCGACTGGGCCAGGGCCCACGACCTGGGCCGGGAGTACCTGGAGACGGTGATGGAGGACCGGGTGGAGACCCAGACCTACTGCGGCGTTAACGCCGGGCCGGAGGCCGAGGCCGCCATGGAGGAGGCCATCGAAAACGGCGCGCAGCTGATTTTCGCCGTCACGCCGCCCCTGATCGGCGCGTGCCGCAAGACGGCGGCGAAGCACCCGGAGGTCCGGATTCTGAACTGCTCCGCCTCCATGCCCTA
>CAQVQZ010000326.1 GCA_948902155.1 uncultured Oscillibacter sp. | reverse complement strand
GTGGACATGGCCCTGGGCTGCTCCACCAACACCATGCTCCACCTCCCCGCCATCGCCCACGAGTGCGGCATCGAGCTGGACCTGGACATGTCCAACGAGATTTCCAGCCGGACCCCCAACCTCTGCCATCTGGCCCCCGCCGGGGACACCTATATGGAGGACCTGGAGGGCGCGGGCGGCGTCTACGCCGTCATGAAGGAGCTGACCAAGAAGAATCTTCTGGACACCTCCGTGCTCACCTGCACCGGCAAGACCGTGACCGAGAACCTGGAGGGCGTGGAGAACCGGAACCCCGAGCTGATCCGCCCCATCGAAAACCCCTATTCCCAGGACGGCGGCATCGCCGTGCTGAAGGGCAACCTGGCCCCGGAGGGCTGCGTGGTGAAGCGCTCCGCCGTAGCTCCGGAGATGATGACCCATACCGGCCCCGCACGGGTCTTCAACAGCGAGGAGGATGCCATCGCCGCCATTTACGCCGGGAAGATCGTGGCCGGAGACGTGGTGGTCATCCGCTACGAGGGCCCCAAGGGAGGCCCCGGCATGCGGGAGATGCTGAACCCGACCTCCGCCATCGCGGGCATGGGCCTGGACAAGGACGTGGCCCTCATCACCGACGGCCGCTTCTCCGGCGCGACGCGGGGGGCCTCCATCGGCCACGTCTGCCCCGAGGCGGCTCAGGGCGGCCCCATCGCCTTCGTGGAGGACGGGGACACCATCGCCATCGACATCACCCGCTGCTCCATCTCCCTGGAGGTGGACGAGGAGACCCTGGCGGAGCGCAGGGCCAAGTGGGTCTGCCCGGAGCCGAAGATCAAGACCGGCTACGCCGCCCGGTACGCCAAGCTGGTCACCAGCGCGGCACGGGGTGCGGTGCTGGAATGATCGCATCCAGAATACCAGACAGGGCCGCGGAGCGCATGTCCTCCGCGGCCCTGTTTAAAACTTGAAAAAGGAGGTCCCTGTCTGTGCAAAACGCGGAACTGGCCGTCCTGGACGGCCTCCAGGCCCTGCGGTGCGGCTTTCTGGACTGGCTGATGCCCTTTGTCAGCGGTCTGTCCAACCACGGCGAGGTCTGGATTCTCTTTGCCGCCCTCCTGCTGCTTTGGCGGAACCAGCGGCGGTACGGCGTTTCCGCCGCCTGCGCCCTGACCCTGGACCTGGCAGCCTGCAACATGGTCCTGAAGCCCCTTGTCGGCCGGGTGCGGCCCTTCGTCTTCCGTCCGGACCTCCCTCTGCTGGTGCCGCCGCCGGGGGACGCCTCCTTTCCCTCCGGCCACACGGCGGCGGCGTTCGCCGTGGTTTTCGCCCTCCGGACCGCCGGAAGCCCCTTATGGCGTCCGGCGCTGGCCCTGGCGGCGGTGACGGCCTTTTCCCGGATGTATCTCTACGTCCACTGGCCCACCGATATACTGGGCGGCGTACTCCTGGGAGCCGCCGTGGGCTGGGCGGGGGCTAAGATTGCGGGAGCCGTCCTCAAAAATCCCAGTAACAAATAAAGTGCATCGTGCAAAGGGTAAGTCTGGTAAAGATGTTTTTCTAGTAGGAGGCAGCCGCATGGTGCGAGAGCATCATGCGGTTGTCTCTTTCTCGTACTTGCTGTACTCCGGGGACAAATCAATCTCCCCAATGAAAGTGTAATGCACATCAATCCGCTGGACACGGTGTCCGCTGGACTTATCCGGGGCATGAACGACCACCTTCTCCACAAACTCCCGCAGAAGCGCCGGGGTCAGTTCGGTGGGCTCGGTGTACTTCTTCACGATTTTCAAAAAGCTCTGGACATTGACAACCTGGGTTTCGGCGGCGTCCACAATCCTCCGAAGATTCTCAACGGACTGTTTCAAATCCGTCTGTTCCTTCTCGTAGCCCTCGGACAGCTTCGCAAACCGTTCTGCGTTCAGCTTG
>CAQVQZ010000325.1 GCA_948902155.1 uncultured Oscillibacter sp. | reverse complement strand
CACATTCCTTTTGGCTATAAGGCCAGATTTTTAAAAGAGGGTCGACCTTGCTTTCTCTTTTAAGCATCACTCTATGTACGTTTTGCCAGCTTAAAGAAAGTATACCCAGCATAGAGCCCCGCGCCCAGAATCAGGGCTTCTTCATCCACATCAAAGCCGCCGTTATGGTTCGGCAGCAATGTATGGGGATGGGCGGCGTTTCCTGTTCCCAAATACGCATACGCGCCAGGGGTATGAATCTGAAACTCCGCGAAATTATCGCCCCCCAGGGACAGTTCCCGATCTGTAACAGTCCTGCCTTCACCCAGCAGTGCCTCCACAGCTTTCGCCGCCTCCAGGCACACCTGGGGATCGTTGATTAAAGGCGGGGCAAAATCTGTCCATTGGATCTCCGTAGTCCCGCCATAGAGGTCCGAGATGCCGGAGACAGTTCTGGAAACCAGTTCCCGTATCCTCTCCCGGCTCTCCTGAGAGACCGACCGGGTCGTCCCCTCCAGCTCGGCGGTTTCCGCCAGAGCGTTATAGGCGGTTCCCGACACCAGCTTTCCAACGCCAATGATAACCGGCTCCACCGGCGAGGTAAGCCGCGTGACCAGGGATTGGAGTGCGACCACAGTGTGGCTGGCGATATAGAGAGCGTCGGCCCCCAGCTGCGGGGTGGACACATGGGCGGACTTTCCTAGGATCATGATTCGGAAGTGGTCTACAGCGGCATTGTTCAGCCCCGACTTTAATCCGATGGTCCCGCTGGGCAGGTCCGAGGCCGTGTGGATGCCGAACACTCGGTCTGCCCCGTCCAATACGCCCGCCTCCACAAAAGGCCGTGCCCCTTGCCCAATTTCCTCGGCGGGCTGGAAGACAAGCCGCACCTCTCCGCCGAAGTCCGCCCGGCGCTCCGACAGCAGCTTAGCCGCAGCCAGCAGGCAGGCGGTGTGGGCATCGTGACCGCAGGCGTGCATGATGCCGGGAGTCTGGGAGCAGTACTCTACCGGATTGGTTTCCTGAATGGGCAGAGCGTCGATGTCGGCGCGCAGGACGATCGCGCCCGTTCCCAGGCCGTCTCCGCGCAAAATGCCCAGAACACCGGTCTCTCCCACCCGCCGATGGGGAATTCTGAAACGCTCCAATTCTTCTTCGATCCGCTTCGCGGTACGAAATTCACACAGGCCCAGCTCGGGATGCCGGTGAAAGTCCCGCCGCAGCTCAACCAGGTAGGACCTCTCCCGTTCCAGTGCCTTTTTCAGATTCCGCATATACACTCAACTCCTTTTCCCTTTGGCGGAATTTTCTCCCGCAAAGACTCCAGCCGGTTCAGGGCCTCCAGCAGAGTCTCATCCCGCTTGGCGAAGTGGAAGCGGAGTAGGTGGTTCACCGGCTCCCGGAAGAAGCTGGACCCGGGGACGGCTCCCACGCCCACCTTTTCCGCCAGGTCCTCGCAGAACTGGAGGTCGCTGTCATAGCCGAACTCGGAGATGTCCAGCAGGACGTAGTAGGCCCCCTCCGGCGTGTTGTGGGCGATCTTCAAATCGTCCAGCCCTCTCAGGAACAGGTCCCGCTTGTGGGTGTACTCCGCCAGGAGGCCATCGTAATAGTCCTGGCCGAAGTTCAATCCGGGGATGACCGCCTCCTGGAGGGGGGCCGCCGCGCCCACGGTGAGGAAGTCGTGGACCTTTTTGATCCGGTCCGTGATCTCCGGCGGGGCGATGGTGTACCCCATCCGCCAGCCGGTGATGGAGTAGGTCTTGGAGAGCGACGAACAGGAGATGGTCCGCTGCCGCATCCTGGGCAAAGCGGCGAAGTAGGTGTGCCGGTGGGGGGCGTAGACGATGTGCTCATAAACCTCGTCAGTTATGACATAGGCGTCGTATTCCTCCGCCAGGGCGGCAATGACCGCCAGCTCCTCCCGGGTGAAGAC
>CAQVQZ010000324.1 GCA_948902155.1 uncultured Oscillibacter sp. | reverse complement strand
ATGACCCTGCCGGAGGAAAACGGCAGCATCAACATCTCGGAGGAGGTCATCGCCGCCATCGCCGTGGGCGCGGTCCGGGAGGTGGAGGGCGTCTCCGGCATGATGACCAACCTGGGCAGCAGCGTCACCGACCTGGTGAACAACCGGAAAAACGCCCAGAAGGGCGTCCGGGGCGTGAAGATCGACATGACCGGCGCGGCGCTGGTTCTGGACCTGTATCTGACGGTGCAGTACGGCCACCCCATCCCCGAGGTGGCGGGGAACGCCCAGAAGAGCGTCGCCTCCGCCGTGGAGGCCATGACCGGCTGCGCCGTGGAGGCCGTGAACATCCACGTGGGCGGCGTGACCCTGAGCTGAACTTCGGATAAAGGACGGAAGGCTATGGTACGGAACACCGCCCGGGAGATCGCGGTCCATCTCTCCTATGAATTGAGCTTTACCGACAAGACCGTGGACGCGCTGCTGGACCAGCGGCTGACGGCGGCGTCCTTCGCCGGGCTGGCGAACGAGGACGCGATCTACAGCGAGGCCCCCAACGCCAAGCAGGCGGACTATATCCGCCGTCTGGTCCGGGGCGTGAAGGAGCACGGCGCGGAGCTGGACGGCTACATCGCCAAGTACGCCAAGGGCTGGCAGTTCTCCCGCATCCCCCTGGTGGCCTCCGCCATCATGCGGGTGGCCATGTACGAGGTGCTGTACATGCCCGACGTTCCCAGCGCCGCCGCCATCAACGAGGCGGTGGAGATCGCCAAGAAGTACGAGACGCCGGAGACGGTGAAGTTCATCAACGGCATTTTGGGGAGCTTCTCCCGGCAGGAGATCTCGGAGTGAAAAACAGCAGAGCGGGCATGGGCGCTTTCCATGTCCGGCTCTGCTTTTTCCCGTGGGGGAGGCCCCCGCCCTTCAGCCTCCTTTTGAAAGGAGGTGGCAGCCCGAAGGGCTGACGGAGGATTGTCTGCCAAGGTCCTTCTATTGTCAGTCTCGCGATACAAGGACTGGGGAAGTGGTTCCCTTGGGAGGATGTTCCTGCGGAGGGGTTTCCCATGAAGGATGTTCCCGCGGGGGACAATCCCCACCGCCCTGCGGGCGGAGCCCCTTTCAAAAGGGGCCTTTTAGGACGGGAGCCGCCTGGGCGGCAGGGGGGTCAGGCCCTCGCTGGTGCGGAAGCCCAGGAGGAACGCCTGAATCGCCGTAAACTCCAGTACGTATTCCAAATTGATGCGGGACGCGGGGGAAAGCGCTTTTGCGACGTTATAGAAATGGGTTTCGTATTGGTCTTTTTCGATAGCGTCGAGCTGAGGGCGGATGTAGTTGGCGTGGAGCCAGAGCAGGAAGTCGGACATAAGTACCACCTTTCAAGAACAGTATGAGCAAAATGCGAAATCGATTTCGTGTCCCTAGAATAGCACGAAATCCACTTCGTGTCAAGGAGCTTTTATGGAATTTTCTGAAAGATTACGGGCATTGCGGGCGGAACGCAAGGAAACGCAGGTCCAAGTGGCGGAGGCGGTTGGAATAACGGCCCGGCAGTATCAAGGACTTGAGGGCGCAACCAGCGTACCGAATTTTTATAATCTCTGCGCCCTAGCGGACCATTTCGGCGTCAGCCTGGATTATCTGGCGGGGCGTTCGGACGAGAGGTAGCGGATGGAACGGCACATTTTCGGCGTGGCCGAGGTCAACCAGCTGGTCAAGCTCCTGCTGGACGGGGAGCCCATGCTCCAGGACGTCTATGTCCGGGGTGAACTCTCCAATTATAAAATGTATCCCTCCGGGCACCACTACTTCACCCTGAAGGACCCGGAGGGGGCTTTGCGCTGCGTCATGTTCCGGGGGCAGGCGTCCCGCCTGCGCTTCCGGCCGGAAAACGGCATGAAGGTCATCGCCCAGGGGCGGATCACCGTCTTCCCCCGGG
>CAQVQZ010000323.1 GCA_948902155.1 uncultured Oscillibacter sp. | reverse complement strand
ATAATTTCTCATCTCCACACGCTGCTCAAACGCTTATGAATACAGGTTCTAAGAATTGGGAGGTTTCCTATGAGCACGATTCGCGTAGCGATCGACGGCCCCTCCGGCGCGGGGAAGAGCACTTTGGCCCGTGCGGCGGCAGACCGCCTTGGTTTTCGATATGTGGATACGGGTGCGATTTACCGCACCATCGCCCTTTTCGCACAAGAACGCGGTATGAAGTTTGATGATGCGGATGGCATTGCCTTGGCGCTGCCGGAGTCTCGGGTGGAGCTGCGCTATGATGAGGCCGGAGAGCAGCGGATGCTGTTGGACGGACGGGATGTCAGCGAGGCGATACGCCGGCCTGAGATATCCGAGCATGCTTCCGATGTTGCGAAAATCCCTGCGGTCCGGGACTTTCTGATGGAGATGCAGCGCTCGCTTGCGCGGACGCATGATGTGATTATGGACGGCCGGGACATTGGCACAGTCGTCCTGCCGGACGCGGAGGTCAAGGTGTTTCTCACCGCGTCCGTCGAGATTCGGGCAAAGCGCCGGACGCTTGAGCTGGCACGGCGGGGCACGCCGGAGCCCTATGAGGCTGTTCTTCAAAAGGCCAGGGACCGGGACTACCAGGACACCCACCGGGCCGCCGCGCCTCTCCGGCAGGCGGAGGACGCGGTCCTGCTGGATACCTCGGCGCTGGACTTCCAGCAAAGCCTGGAGGCGCTGCTGGAGATCATTCGGGAAAGGACCGGCCTATGAAACCCTTTAACCGTTTGTTCATGCTGATTTACTATGTGGTGGGCCTGGTGGCCCGCATCCTCCATCCCACCTCCGTGGAGGGGATGGACCAGCTTCCGAGGAGCGGCGTGCTGCTCTGCCCCAACCACTCCAGCAACTGGGACCCCATCCTGGTGGCCCTGCGGCTCCCCATCAATTACCGGCTCCACATCATGGCGAAGGAGGAGCTGTTTGCGAACCCCCTCCTGGGCTGGCTTCTGAAAAAGGTGGGGGCCTTCCCGGTCAGCCGGGGGAGCAACGACATCAACGCCGTCAAGCAGTCCATCCAGGCGCTGAAGGACGGCGACAACCTGCTGATCTTCCCCGAGGGGACCACGATTCACAACGGCGTGGGCTATACCGACGGCCTGCCCGCCCACGCCAAGGCGGGGGTGGCCATGATCGGCGTCCGCACCGGGGCCAAGCTGGTGCCGGTGTTCGTGGACGGGGAGAAGAAGCTGTTCCACCGGACCCGCATCATCTTCGGCCAGCCCTATGAGCCCCACTACACCGGCCGGAGGGGCACCTCCGAGGAGATGCAGAAAATTGCCGACGATCTGCTGGAGGCGGCTTACGCCCTGGGCGGTCAGGCGGTAGGGGGGAAGCCGCTGTGCGGGTGATTCTGGCGGAGAGCGCCGGATTCTGCTACGGCGTGCGCCGCGCCGTGGAGCTGGCCCGGGAGACGGCGGCGGAGACCGGACGCTGCTGGATGCTGGGGGATTTGATCCACAACACCCACGTGGTGGAGGAGCTGAAACGGCTGGGCGTGGAAAAGGCGGAAAGCATAGACGCTTTACAGCCTGGGGAGACGGTGGTTATCCGCTCCCACGGGGAATCGAAGCAGGTTTTGGAACAGATGGAGGCCAAAGGCGTCCGCTGCGTGGACGCCACATGCCCCAACGTCCGCCGCATCCAGACCCTGGCGGCCCAGGCGGAGGCGGAGGGCCGGACCCCCGTCATCATCGGCGACGCCGGGCACCCGGAGGTGGCGGGCATCGCCAGCCGGTGCAGGAATCCCCTGGTGTTCAGCGGGCCGGAGGCGGTGGCGGAATGGCTGGAAACGTGCCCGGAGGCCCGGGAGACCCCGGTGTCCGTCATGGCCCAGACCACCTGTATTCGTGAACTTTTTGAAACTTCTTGGAAAATCGTAAAAAAAGAGTGTACAA
>CAQVQZ010000322.1 GCA_948902155.1 uncultured Oscillibacter sp. | reverse complement strand
GTTCCTTCCTGCCCCACCACGACTATGGCCGGGGAGGCCGGGGCTGGCGGGACCTCTGGCAGGACTGCCTGTCTCTGCTGCTGATGGACCCCGGCGGCGTGGGGGAGATGATCCAGGCCAGCTTCGGCGGCGTGCGGATGGACGGAACCAACGCCACCATCATCGGAGAGGGCCTGGGGAACTTTATCGCGGACCGCAACGGCATCGCCCGAGTCTGGATGGACCACGCCCTCTGGCCCTTGATGACCACCAAGCTCTACATCGACCAGACGGGGGACCTGGATATCCTGCGCGCGAAGGTCTCCTACTTCAAGGACCCCCAGGCTATGCGGGGTACAGAGATCGACGGACAGTGGGACCCGGCGTACGGAAACAGGCAGCGGACGGCTTCCGGCGAGGTCTACACCGGCAGTATTTTGGAGCACCTGCTGATTCAGCACCTCACCGCCTTTTATGAGGTGGGGGAGCACAACATCTTCCGCCTCCGGGGGGCCGACTGGAACGACGCCCTGGACATGGCCCCGGAGCGGGGGGAGAGCGTGGCCTTCACCTGCGCCTACGCAGGCAATCTCAAGGACCTGGCGGGGCTTCTCCGGCGGCTGGCCGAGACCTGGAAGAACGTGGAGCTGGCGGAGGAGTTGGAGGAGCTGCTCCGGACGCCGCCCATGGCCTGCGACGATCTGTCGGAGAAAAAGGCGGTCTTGGAGCGATACACCCGGCGCTGCGCCCACAATGTCAGCGGCGGGACCATCCGGGTCCTCCCGATGGAGCTGGCGGAGAACCTGGAGGGCAAAGCGGACTGGCTGATGGAGCACATCCGCCGTCAGGAGTGGATCGCGGACGGGAGGGACGGCTGGTTCAACAGTTACTATGACAACCACGGGCAGCCCCTGGAGGGCATTGCGGAGACCGGCGCACGCATGATGCTTACCGGACAGGTGTTCGCCATCATGAGCGGGACCGCCACGGAGGAACAGGTGAAGGCCATTGCCCGCAGTGCCGACAAATACCTCTACAAAAAAGAGGAGGGGGGCTACCGGCTGAACACGGACTTCCACGAGCTGAAATTCGATATGGGCCGGATGTTCGGCTTTGCCTACGGTGAGAAGGAGAACGGGGCGGTGTTCTCCCACATGACGGTGATGTACGCCAACGCCCTCTACCGCCGGGGCTTCGTCCAGGAGGGCTATAAGGCGCTTCAGACCCTGGCGGACGCCGCTCTGGATTTTGAGAGCAGCAAAATCTATCCCGGCATCCCGGAGTATTTCAACGCCGAGGGCCGGGGAATGTACCACTACCTCACCGGCGCGGCCAGCTGGTACATGCTGACGGTAATCACGGAGGCGTTCGGCGTCCGGGGGGAGAACGGCAGCCTGGCGATCGCCCCGAAGCTGGTGCGGGAGCAGTTCGGCGAAGCAGGGACCGCCTCCCTGGCCCTTCCCTTCGCCGGTAAGCGGTTCCAGGTGATCGCCGTCAACCTGAGCCGGAAGGACTACGGCGAATACCGGCTGGAAAAGGCGTACCTGACCACGGCGGACGGCCCTCAAATGCGGCGGCTGCCGGTGGCGGAAGGACGGGTCCTGCTGGACCGGGCGCTTCTGGACCGGCTGCCTGTGACGGAAAATCAGATCACAGTGGAATTGATGTAAGGAGATGACGCGCGATGCAGTATGGATTTTTTGACGATCAGGCCCATGAGTACGTGATCACCCGGCCCGACACCCCGGCCCCTTGGGCCAACTACCTGGGCTCCCCGGAGTACGGGGCGCTGATCTCCAACAACGCCGGAGGCTACAGCTTTGTCAAATCCGGGGCCAACGGACGGATTCTTCGGTATGTGTTCAACCAGTTCGACCAGCCGGGGCGGTATCTCTATCTTCGGGACAACGAGACGGGGGACTTCTGGTCCGCCTCCTGGCAGCCGGTGGGAAAGGACCTGGATACGTACAAAAG
>CAQVQZ010000321.1 GCA_948902155.1 uncultured Oscillibacter sp. | reverse complement strand
AGGACCACGGCCTCACCTCCAAGGAGCTGCTGGCCCTGAACCCCGGCTATGACATCGACAAGCTGCAAATCGGCGAAATCCTCACCATGTCCGCTTCCGTGCCCTATCTGACCATGACGGTGGTCCAGCAGGAGCGCTATGTGGACAGCGTGGCCTTCGACGTGGAGTACACCGACAGCGCCGACATCTACGTGGGCGACTACCGGGTCACCTCCGCCGGGCAGTACGGCGCGGCGGACACCGTCGCCAACGTCACCTACGTCAACGGCGAGGAGACGGAGCGGACGGTCCTCTCCAGCGTCACCCTCCGGGCCCCCGTCACGGAGCACCGCCTTCAGGGCACCAAGCCCAAGCCCATCACGGCGGCTTCCGGCAGCTTCCGCTGGCCCACCACGGGCCGCATCAGCTCCCGCTTCGGCGGGCGGAAGTCCCCCGGCGGCATCGGTTCCACGAACCACAAGGGTATCGACATCGCCGTCCCGTACGGGACTCCGATCTATGCCGCCGACGGCGGCACCGTCACCTATGCCGGGTGGATGGGCGGCTACGGCTATCTGGTCCAGATCGACCACGGCAACGGCTACGTGACCCGCTACGGCCACAACAGCCGCCTGACGGTCAGCGTGGGGCAGAAGGTCTACAAAGGCCAGCAGATTGCCCGGGCCGGTTCCACCGGCAACTCCACGGGCAACCATTGCCACTTTGAGGTCCGGTATAACGGCGTAGCCAAGAACCCGCTGAACTATTTGTAAGCGCAGGATCTTCCTATGATAAAAGGACCGCCGGAGGAAATCCGGCGGTCCTTTTTTGTCGTGTCCTGGAAACATGGCAATTGCGAAGGCACGGGCGGCTGGTAGCCGCCCCTACAGCGGTGGAACCACCGATAGACGGCCTCACGGCAGCCGGTACTTCTCCATATCCCTGCCCAAATCCTCCGCAAATGCCCCTTCGGCCTTGAAATCCTGCAAATAGGCATGCCTTTGCTCCGCGTGGTCCTCCCGCTCCTCGATCACGGAAACCGCGATGTTGGAACAGTGGTCGCTGACCCGCTCCAGGTTCGTCAGCAGGTCGCCCAGGATGAAGCCCATCTGCACCGTGCATTCCCCGTTCTGGAGGCGGCGGATGTGCCGGTCCCGAATCTCGGCGGTCAGCCGGTCGATGGTCTCCTCCAGGGGCTCCACCTTCCGGGCGGCGGCGGGGTCGTCCGCCCGGAAGCTGTCCACGGAGAGGTTGATGATCTCCTCCAGCGCGCTTTCCAGCACCCGCAGCTCTTCTTCCGCAGGGCCGGAGAAGCTGAGGCCCTTTTCATGCAGCTCCTGGGCGGACTCCTGGATGTTCAGCGCGTGGTCCCCGATCCGCTCGAAGTCCCCGACGGCGTGGAGCAGGCGGGATACCGTGTGGATGTCCTCCATGGACAAGCCGTGCTGGGAAATCTGCACCAGGTAGCCGCTGAGGCGGTCCTCGTAAGTGTCCAGCTTGTCCTCGTTCTGCAAAAGCACTTCTTCCAGCTCCCCGTTGTACCGGGACAGCTGCCCCAGGGAGGCCAGCAGGCTTGTCCGGGCCAGCTCGCCCATCTCGCAGGTCATGGCGGCGCATTCGCTGACCGCCGCGCCGGGGGTCCGGAGCAGCAGGGGGTCCAGAAAGGCAAACTGGGGGGTCTTGTCCGTTTCCTTGACAGCCGCCCGCGCCAGCTTTTCCAGCTGGCGGGAGAAGGGCAGCAGCAGGGCGGTGGTGAAAACGTTGAACACCGTGTGGCACAAAGCGATGCCCACCGCCCCCACGGCGGAGTCCATAAAGGGGAAGTGGAAAATCAAATCCCCGCCGCAGAAGAGGATGAGTCCCACGCTGGCCCCGATCACATTAAAGGCCACGTGAATCGCCGACACCCGCTTCGCCCCCCGGGAGACCCCGATGGAGGAAATCAGCGCCGTGACGCAGGTGCCGATGTTCTGGCCCATGATGATGG
>CAQVQZ010000320.1 GCA_948902155.1 uncultured Oscillibacter sp. | reverse complement strand
AGGTCCAGGTTCTTCTCCGCCACAAAGCAGCCCTTCCCGGCCACGGTGTAGAGGAAGCCCTCGGCCTCCAGCTCGTCATAGGCCCGCTTGGTGGTGATGACGGAGATTTTCAGGTCTTTAGCCAGGGCCCGGATGGACGGCAGGGCCTCTCCCGGAGAGAGGACCCCGGCGATGATCTGCGCCTTGAGCTGGGAGTAGATCTGCTCATAGATCGGCTGGTTGGCGGTGTTGCGGATGATGATTTCCATGGATGTTCCTCCGTTTCACTGTACATATACAGTATACACAGAATGAACAGTTTGTCAAGGGGGGCGGCGGAAAAAATTTTGGGGAGGCAGAATGCATGGGGCGTATTCTCGTATTGAAAAACAGTCGCTATTTAGAGTCTCTCTGTCTGGTGCGGTGAGAACACATAACAAAACAGGGCCGGCAATTGCCGGTCCTGTTTTGTTGCGGAGGAAAGACGGCGTCCCAAAAGGAGAGCCGTTTGAAAAATATTTGGAGTGTTCCCAGAGGAACGCGGCCGTCCCTCCGCGTCAGGCCGGGGCCAGCAGGGCCACGGCCACGTCGTTGACATTGGTCCCCGTAGGGCCGGTCATCACCAGGCCCCCCACGGCCTCCAGGGCGTGGTAAGCGTCGTTCTCCCGCAGGACTTCAAAGGCGTTGAGGCCCTTGGCCTCCAGCGCCGCCAGGGTCCCGCCGTCCACGTAGCCTCCGGCGGCGTCGGTGGGGCCGTCGGTGCCGTCGCTGCCTACGGAGAACACCGCTGCGCCGTCCAGCCCGGCGATGCCGGGGGCGGCGGCCAGGGCCAGCTCCTGGTTCCGGCCCCCCAGGCCCTTGCCGGTGAGGTGGACCACCGTCTCGCCTCCGACCAGGAAGGCCAGCTTCTTCCCCTCCCCGGCGTGGGTCTTCAAGACGCTGGCCAGGAAGCTCCCGGCCTCCCGGGCCTCGCAGCAAAGCTGGTCCGTCAGCAGCACGGGCTCGTAGCCCAGGGCCCGGCACTCCGCCGCCGCGGCGGCGCAGAGTTCCCGGACGCTGCCGGTGATCTGGGTGGTGACGTTGGACAGCTCCTTGGGCGTCTCCCGCTCCAGCAGGGTCCGATCCTCGCCGGACAGATTCAGCCGGTACTTTTCCGCGATGGCCAGGGCCTGGGCGCAGGTGGAGGCGTCCGGGCAGGCCGGGCCGCTGGCGATCATGTCCAGGGGGTCCCCCAGAATGTCGCTGAGGACGACGCTGAACACCCGCGCCGGGGCGCAGGCCAGGGCGAAGCGCCCGCCCTTCACGCCGCTGAGGCGCTTGCGGATGGTGTTCATCTCCACGATGTCCGCTCCAGAGGCCAGGAGCTGCTTTGTGATATCCTGGAGCTCCTCCCCGGAAATCAGGGGGTGCTCGAAGAGGGCGCTGCCGCCGCCGGAGAGAAGGAACAGCACGGAGTCCTCCGCCGTCAGGCTCTCCACCAGGCTCAGGGCCTCCCCGGTGGCGGAAAAGCTGTTCTCATCCGGGACCGGGTGCCCCGCCTCAAAGCAGCGGACGCCGGGAATTTCCCCCTTGACGTGGCCGTACTTCGTCACCACCACGCCGCCGTCCACATGCCCTAGGGCGTCCACGGCGGCTTTGGCCATCTGCCACGCGGCCTTTCCGGCGGACACCAGCAGGGTCCGGCCTCCCGCCGGACGGAAGTCCCTCAGCGCCCGCCGCACCGCCTCGTCGGGGAGGACAGCCCGCAGGCTGGCGGAGATAATCTGGTCCGCGTCCTTTCGCAGTGTCTGATTCATCGAAATATCACCTCTCTGCTAGATAGTGTCTACAGGAAATAATTGGATGAACATTTGATCCCAAAATCTATATGAAGTCAAAACATTTTCGCAGTTTCCCAAAGAGGGCGATTTTGAAGAGTAGATAATAATAAGTTTATTTATACCAATCAGCGATAAGATATATGTGCATATTGTAAAAAAGCTCAGCCGCCGTTAGTCCCATATATTTCCTGTAGACACTATCTAGGTGGTGTTCACATAAGTGCATCAACAGTGAGAGCGAAATAAACAAAGG
>CAQVQZ010000319.1 GCA_948902155.1 uncultured Oscillibacter sp. | reverse complement strand
TGACCACCTTCCTTCTCTCCGCCGCGGGGCTGAAGGCGGGCAACGTCTTCGGCCTGCGGTACAAGGCCCGGGCGGAGCTGGCGGGGGGTGTCATTTTAATCCTCATGGGCCTGAAAATCCTGCTGGAGCATCTGGGAATCCTCGCGTTCTGAAAAAGACGCCCGCGCCGTCCGGGCGCGGGCGTCCCGCTTGCCGAAAACGGGGTTTCGCCAAGCGGCTTACGGGTTCAGACCGTTTTCAACGTTCGGAACCCGAGGGATTGAAACCGTGCGGGAAACCCCTCCCGGGTTTCCCGCACACACCCTTCCTTCCCGTCTGATCCGGTTTCCGCGTTTTCCCGCAGCCCGGCGCCCGCGCCGTCCGGGCGCGGGCGCCCCTCCTTACCGGTCCATGAGGATCAGGTTTTGGATGTTGTTCCGTCCTGAGCCGCTCTGGAGGAGGTACACGCTGTAAATGGCGTTGCTGGTCACGTCCAGATACAGGGAGCCGAACGTCTCGTGAGGCGGGTAGACGCCCAGCCAGGCGGAATCCAGCGTCTCAATGTCCAGGCCGGCGGGCATGGCCGACAGGTTCGTGTCCGCGTAGAAGAACTGATAGGTTCCGGGCATAATGCGCTTGAAGGCGGGAACCTCTTTAAACCGCAGGTCCGACCAGACCACCCGGCCGTCGCTCATGATGACGTCCAGGGGGCCGCTGTTGTAGGCCAGATTCCCGATGCGGAAGCTGGAATACCCGTTGGAGGGCGGGCAGCAGCTGTCGGTGATCTGCATCAGGTCCAGGCCCCCGGCGGTGTTGATGACGGCGATGGTGGTAATCCCGTTTGCCTGGAAGGGCATGGTCTTCTGGATGTAGACATAGCCGTCGGTTCCGGTAACGGTCACCGTTTGATAGCCGGCGTTGACCTGGCCGTACGTAGTGGCGGAGGCGTAGTTCAGAAGATTCACAAACCGCCGGTTTCCGATGAAAATGCGGAAGGCGGGGTAGCCGTAGCCCGCGTTCAGAAAGCGCACCTTGGCCGCTCCCGGCCACAGTCCGCCGACGACGCCGGGCAGAACAATGATTCCGCCGCAGTTCCCGCTGGGACAGGTCCAGACCTGGTTGCCGCCAACGGTGTTCCCGGGGTAGACCGGGCCGCCCTCGCCGGGATTGGGCAGGGGGATCACAGGCTCCACCACGGCGCCGCCGTCGGTGTTTCCGGGGTAGACGGGGCCGCCCTCGCCGGGATTCGGAAGGGGAATTACGGGCTCTTGGCCGGGGTCCGTCACGCCGTTATTCATGTTGCCGGGATAGACGGGCCCGCCCTCGCCCACGTTGGGCAGGGGGATGACGGGTTCCACCGTCCGGCCCGCCCGGGCGGTGGGTGAGGAAAATTGCCGCATCATATTCTGTTCCATATATGCAGCCGGAAGCAAGCTTCCGGCGTCCTCCTTTCAAATGGGGCTATGACAGTCTATGCAGGCCCCGCCGCCCCGGTTCATGATGCAAGAATGATGGAAGAAGGGCGCAAACTGTCAGGCAGCGCGGCACACCGGCAAAGGAAGTGATTTCCGTGAATAAAATCTTAATCGCCGAGGACGAGGCTCCCATCGCCAACCTCATCAAAACCGCCCTGGAGGGGGCGGGCTTTCGCTGCGTCTGGGCCCCCGACGGGGCCGACGCGGCGGACAAGCTGGAGTCCCAGCCCTTTGATCTGGCCCTCCTGGACATCATGCTCCCCAAGGCCGACGGCTACGAGGTCCTGGAATACTGCAAAAGCCTGGAGGTTCCGGTGATCTTCCTCACCGCCAGGGGGGAGCTGGAGGACCGGGTCAGGGGCCTCCGCCTGGGGGCGGAGGACTACATCGTCAAGCCCTTCGAGCTGATGGAGCTCCTGGCCCGGGTGGAGACGGTGCTCCGCCGCTGCGGGAAGACGGGGCGGGTCCTCACCCTGCCGCCGGACATTGAAATCGACACCGCCAGCCGGGTGGTGCGGAAGAACGGGGCCCCCGTGGCCCTGACCGCCAAGGAGTACGACCTGCTACTCCTCTTCGTGCAGAACAAGAACATCGCCCTCTACCGGGACCGGATTTACGAGAAGGTCTGGGGAGAGG
>CAQVQZ010000318.1 GCA_948902155.1 uncultured Oscillibacter sp. | reverse complement strand
CGCCGGAGGAGAGCTTCATGTTGGAGATGGGGCAGTGGGCCACGCCGGTGCCCGTGTCCGCCAGGAGCTTTAATTCCCCGTCGTTGAAGTGGATGCCGTGGGCGTACCAGACATCGCTGCCCACCCAGCCCAGGTCTTCCATGTAAGCCAGGGGGCGCTTCCCGTATTTCTCCAGGACATAGTTTTCCTCGTCCTTCGTCTCACAGAGGTGGGTGTGAAGCCGGACCCCCAGGTCCCGGGCCAGGACGGCGGACTGGCGGTAGAGCGTCTCGCCGGCGCTGAAGGGGGAGCAGGGGGCCAGGGCCACTCTCCGCATGGAGAAGGGGGCGGGGTCGTGGTACCGCTCCACGGCGGCCCGGGAGTCCCGGAGGATCTCGTCCACCGCCTGGACCACGCTGTCCGGCGGGAGGCCCCCGTCCTTGCGGCTCAGGTCCATGCTCCCCCGGGAGGCGTACATCCGCATGCCCAGGTCCCCCGCCGCGGCAAACTGCGCGTCCAGCAGCGCGGCGGAGCCGCCGCCGGGGAAGACGTAATGATGGTCAAAGCAGGTGGTGCAGCCGGTTTTCAAAAGCTCGCCCATGCCCACGAGGGAGCTGTAATAAACGGCCTCCCGGTCCAGGTTCTTCCAAATCTCGTACAGGGCGGTGAGCCAGTCGAAGAGCTCCATATTCTGCACCTGGGGCAGATTCCGGCTGAAGGTCTGGTAGAGGTGGTGGTGGGTGTTGACGAGGCCGGGGTAAACGATGCAGCCCGAGGCGTCCAGGACCTCGTCCGCCTCCCGGGGGGCCGGGCCTATGGAGGCGATCACGCCGTCCCGGATCAGGATGCCGGCGTTTTCCAGCACCCTGTCCCCGCCGTCGCAGGTGACGACGGCCGAGGCATTTTGAATCAATAAGCTGCTCATGCGCTTCCTCCCATTTCCGCGGTGTCCGCGTGAATTCATACGGGCAGGATAAGCGCATGAGCAGCCGCTATGTGCGCACAAAGCGTCCGCTGGTATTGGAGAGCGGCGGCCTTCCTCCGCCGGCGGGGGAAAACAAAAAAAACCGCCGAAACAAAAAGACCACAAGTTTCAGGGCAACGCCCAAAAACTTGTAGTCAACTGTTACGGCAGTTGGTAGAAACGCTCATCCAATCATGAACTTATACAAGCCAGTATTCGCGTTTCATCATACAGGGGAACCGGCGCCGTGTCAAGCCGCCCTGTAAAAAATCTGCAAAACAGCAGTTTTTTCCCGCCGCAGTTGGGCAAAACCCACAAAGGCGGCCCCCTCCGGGCCGCTTCCCCTTCCGGGGCGGACGGGACCGCCAAGCCGCCCCCCGGCGGCGCTCCGGGAGGACGGCGGCCCGGGAAGGGGCTTCCGGCCCCGCGGCCCGGCGGGCCGGAACGGCCGGCCTGTGCACGGCAGGGAAACAACTGTGCGCCTATGGAGAATTGCACAAAGGTGTTTTCGGCGGGCCCGCAGGTTTTGGCGGAGTCTCTGAAATCCGGTGGAACGTCCGCCCTTTGCGGGAAAAACCGTTGACAGGGCGGCATTTCCCCTCGTATAATCGGGAACACAGGAGAGAGCGGAGCGGCCCCCTCTGGGGCGCTCCGTCTCTTTTTATCGGGAAATCTATCGCACTAAAGCGGTAAATTGCCCGTCCTGCCCGGCGCGGCCTTCCGGCGGCGCGGCGGAACGCCGGGCAGGCGATTTTGATGAGAAACGGAGTGATTGCCGTGAAAAATCCCTCTCCATTATACGATCCCCGGTTTGAACACGACGCCTGCGGCATCGGCGCGGTGGTGGACGTAAAGGGCCGGAAGTCCTACGCGACGGTGGACAGCGCCCTGAAAATCGTCGAGAAGCTGGAACACCGGGCGGGCAAGGACGCCGCCGGGGAGACCGGCGACGGCGTGGGCCTGCTGCTCCAGGTGCCCCACAAGCTGCTGGTCCGGGCCGCCGGGGAGCTGGGCGTCGCCCTGGGGGGCGAGCGGGACTACGGCGTGGGAATGTTCTTCTTCCCGGCGGACGATCTCAAGCGGGCCCAGGCCAAGAAGATGCTGGAAATCATTGTGGCCAAGGAGGGCATGGAGTTCCTGGGCTGGCGGGACGTGCCCGTCCGGCCCG
>CAQVQZ010000317.1 GCA_948902155.1 uncultured Oscillibacter sp. | reverse complement strand
CGGAGATGGTCACCGCCGCGCAGCCGTTGGTGGGGATGCTCTGGTTGATGGTCAGGATGTTGGCCCCGGAGGCGGCAAAATGAGCCAGCACGCTGGACAGCACCCCAGCCACGTCCTTCAGCATGGCGTAGAAGGTCAGGATGTGCTCGGCCTTCATGTCGTTGAAGGGCTGCACGGAATCCTTATACTTATAAAACGCGCTGCGGCTGATTCCCGCCAGGCGGGTGGCCTCGCCCACGGTGTCCGCCTCGCCGGTCTGCATCATCCGCTTGGCCTCCGCTACCTTAATGAAAATCTCCGGCAGCGCGTCCGCCGCCACAATGTAATATTTGATCGGTCTTGACATCGCACCCTCCATGCCCGCCGCTGGGCGGCGGACTCCGTCCGCCTATTGCGGTCATTTGTCCTTCCAGCATGGTAACACATTTTCTCCCGCTCCGCAACTGTCGGAATCTTGAAAAGTTTTGTCCAAATTCCACCCCCCGGTGGTGAAAATGCCGGAGAATGGTGCAAAGCGGCGTTAAAGCGTTTCTTTGCGGGGGGTGGTGGTCGAGGGGAAAACCCCATATCATGCCATCGGAAGAAATACCGCCGTTCCCGCCGTGCGGCAAGCCAAAAGATGTATATTCATTCAAATATTCATCCTCTTTTTGGAATACCCTCTAAAAAATGCACAAATATCCCATTGTTCACCAGCCTTTTTCGGGGAATGTGGAGAAATGCACCAAATAAATATACATGTTTTCTGAAAATGTATTGACAGGCCGGGCCGTCCGTGCTAAGGTAGCCACAGTTCTCAGGGGGAACGGTTCCCCCGGTTCGCGAAACAGCATCCGGTTTTCCGGGAAATATTATTGGAAAAGGAAGATTGCGTTATGAAGAAGCTTTTGACCCTCTTGCTGGCTCTGGCCATGGTGCTGCGCCTGGCCGCCTGCGGCGGCGACAAGCCCGCCGGCGACGCCGGCGATTCCGCTCCCGCCGATACCTCCGCTCCCGCCGATTCCGGCTCTCAGGATGCCGGCGACGCCGAGCCCGACTACGCCAGCATGACCATCGACGAGCTGAAGCCCCTGATCAAGACCGCCGTCGATGGGACCCTCACCGTGGCTACCAGCCCCGACTTCGCCCCCTATGAGTTCTACGCCATCAAGGAAGACGGCAAGCCCGACCTGGCCGGCTTCGACATCGCCCTGGCGGGCTATGTGGCCGACTTCCTGGGCCTGAATCTGGAGTTCACCCCCATCGACTTCGACGGCGTGCTGATGGAGGTCCAGACCAAGTCCGCCGACCTGGGCATGGCTGGCCTGTCTCCCGACCCCAAGCGGATGAACATCATGGACTTCTCCGACATTTACTATCTGGGCGGCCAGTCCTTCTGCTGTGTCCAGAGCAACAAGGACCTGTTCCCCGACCTGGAGTCCACCAATAAGCCCGAGTATCAGATCGGCGCCCAGACCGGCTCCATCCAGGTGGACCTGGCCCAGACCAACAGCCCCGACTCCGACATCATCCAGCTGGCGAAGGTCACCGACATCGTCGCCGAGCTGCTGGCCGGGAAGATGGACGGCGCGTATATCGAGACCGCCGTGGCCGAGAGCTACGCCAAGAATTATCCCGACCTGTGCATCGCCCTGGACGTCCCCTATGACGTGTCCGGTTCCGCCATCGGCGTGGTGAAGGACAATCCCGCCCTGCTGGCCGCCGTCAACCTGGCCATTGCCTCCGCCCTGGAGGACGGCAGCATGGACCAGTTCGTGGCCGACGCCAACGAGCTTGCCTCCGGCGAGACCTACGAGGGCCTGCTGGACGCGGACGGCAACGCCGCCGCCGCGGAGTAATCCTTGCTTCTCCAATTCCTCTCCCCGGCGCGGGGAGGGGAATTGGCCTGTTCCAGCGTGATTTCCCCCAATTGAAAGGAGCCTCCCATGTTCATACAGATGAAAAACTTCTCCGTGGTCGCCTCCTACGCCCAGATGTTCCAGGAGGGATTGGTGGTCACCATCCTGCTCTCCCTGTTCACCGTGGTCTTCGGCTTCGTGCTGGCTCTGGCCCTGGTGCTGATGCGGATGAGCAGCTTCCGGCCCTTCCTGTGGCTGGCCCACGCGTTCCCCGG
>CAQVQZ010000316.1 GCA_948902155.1 uncultured Oscillibacter sp. | reverse complement strand
TGCTGAAAGTGGACCTGTCCGGGGACGAGTTCGACGAGCGCCTGTATGACCGGGATTGCGGCAAGGGCGCGGCGCAGAGGGCCGTCGATTCCATCCGGGACGAGACGGAGGGCGGCGAGGCCACCACCGGGAACACGGAGGGCGAGAAGAAGGAGCCGTCTTTGGAAGAGCAGGCGGAAATGACGAAGGAGGCCGTTCACAAAATCATGGAAATTTTGAATGAGCTTCCGCCCACCTGCCACATTGTCGCCAGCATGACGCTGAAAATGGTGCTGTCAGGGCCGGTATCCAGTATGACCGAGATGCTGATGATGGGCGGGCCGTTTGCGCCGCCGCTGTTCAGGACCACGGAAAATCCGTTCGGCTGGCCGACCGGCACGGGACCGCGCGGGCGGTTCGGATAAAAGAAAACGCCCTGCGTAAGCCTCCTACAGCTTGCGCAGGGCGACACCCCGGAGGGTGTGCAAATTGAGCACAATATATTGTACCACACTCCAGGGCCAGATACAAGAGGGAAACCATGCGCTGCGGCGCATTTCGGGCTTGTATGGAATAGTAACTTAACGACCACGGAGGGGGTGCTGGCGGTATGCGGACCGTGTACCGGGAGAAGCCGTATTACTGCGGGGAATACTTGAGCGCGTTTATCTATCCCGTCTTTGAGGAAGGGAAGCACAGAGGCGGGAAGCGGGCCAAAAGAAAGCCGTCCACGGAGGCACAAAAGAAGCTCAACCAGAGGCACCGGGAAGAAAAACTGGTCCGCCTCCTGCACGCCAACTTCACGCCGGAGGACCTGGAAATCCACCTGACCTACAGAGGGGAACAGCCGGGGAGCGACGAGGAAGCCGCCAGAAATCAGCGCAACTACATCCGGCGGATTCAGCGCTTGCGGAAAAAGATGGGCCTACCGCCCCTGAAATACATAGCCGTCACCGAGCGGGGGAAACGGGGCGGGCGGTATCACCACCACATCACCGTCAACGGCGGGATTGACCGGGATACCCTGGAAAGTAT
Source organism: uncultured Oscillibacter sp. (assembly GCA_948902155.1). The sequence goes on along the minus strand of CAQVQZ010000316.1, from coordinate 1,103 downwards.
GTGGGAATACGGCTACGCCAACTCCCGACGCCTGCAATTCACCGAGGACGGGCTTGCCGGGCTGGGAAATTACATCGTGAAGTCTCCCATCGGGGGAAAAGCGTGGACGGCTTCTAAGAATCTGGTGGACCCGGAGCCGAGGACAAGGGACGGGCGCATAACCCATAAAAAAGCAAAGGAATTGGCCGAGAGCCTGGAGAGCGGGGAGAAATTCGCAAAATTTGAGAGCCTTTATCCGGGCTATCTTCTGTCCGGGGCGGAGGCTTTTCACAATGATGTGAACGGCGGATACTACATTGTGGCCCGGTTCTACCGGGAGGATGGGCAGTTTATCCGCCCGAAGCAGAAACCAAAGCAAAAGCAGAAGAAACAGAGGGGAGGGCGTAAGCATGGGACGAGTTGAATTGCCGGGCGGCGGGTGCGCCACGGACAGCGAGGCACTGACGGCGCTGGCGGCGGAGGCGAAGCGGCGGGGAATCAGCTACGGGAAGCTGGTAGCCGATACCACCGCAAGGGAGCAGGACGACATCATCCGGGAATACTGCGCGTCGAAGCGGCGGAAAGCGAGGAAAAAGTGATGGGCGTGGACGTGAAGGACCTGCCGCCCGCCTATCAGGCCCAGGCTTTGCGGAAGTGGGCGGAGCAGGAGCGGAAAAAGAAGCGCCCGCCTCTCCCCTGCCCTGCCGATGCCGGGCCGGGGAAGCCCACAAAGTATCACAACAAGCCAACCGAGCGGGTGACACCCGCCGGGAATGTCCTGCGGTTTGACAGCCAGAAGGAGGCCCGCCGGTATGACGAGCTGGCCACGCTGGAGCGGGCCGGGAAAATCCGGGACTTGCGGATGCAGGTGGACTTCACCTTGCAGGAAGCCTACACGGACACGGAAGGGCGGCGGGTACGGGCTATCCGGTACAAGGCGGATTTTACCTACATGAAGCAATCGTTTGTGGACCGGGACGGGGAATGGCAATGGGCGCTTGTGGTAGAGGACGTGAAGAGCCGCGCCACTCGCACGAAGGAGTATATCTTGAAGCGAAAGCTGATGAAGGAGCGGTTCAACATCGACATACAGGAGGTATGACGCTGTGTACTACCTGTGGTAT
>CAQVQZ010000315.1 GCA_948902155.1 uncultured Oscillibacter sp. | reverse complement strand
GGTGGGGGCCCATCATAAGGAGGCTCTTGGAAAAGCGAACCGCACTCCGGCCCGGAAGGAATATGACCGGACTTACAATCGGTTGAAAGTCAGAAAGCAGAGAGGGAAGATCAGCGTGGATGAGTGGAACGCCGCCGTGGCGAAAGCGCAGGAACTGTTGGAGCGTTCTGAGCGCGGGGAGCTGACGGATGAGGAACTGAGGCACCGGTTTGAAGAGTTCTGAGTGTGGGCCTATTCTTTGTTTATAGCGGCGCAATTTTTGAACTACCCGGCCCATGCCGCCGCTGTGCGGCAAAAATTTTTTTCCCAAGCTGTGGTACTTTTCCCTCCCCCGCCGTTTACTAAGTGAACCGACGCCATTTCAACACAAAGGAGGAGTGCTCTCATGCTTGCGATCTGCCTCGCCATGCTGGAGACCGAACAGGACCAGCGGCGGTTCACGCGGCTGTTTGAGGCTCACGAGAAAAAAATCTACGCGGTGGCCCTGCACATCCTGGGGAACCAGACCCAGGCGGAGGACGCCGCCCAGCAGACCTGGCTCAAGCTGGTGCAGAACTGGGACCGCATTTCCGCCCTGCCCTGGAAGGAGACGGAGGGCTACGCGGTCACCGCCGCCAAGAACTGCGCCCTGGACATGCTCCGCTCGGAACGGCGGACTATCGCCTTCCCGGAGGACTGGGACTCGCCCGCCCGGGAGGACGGCCAGGAGGAGTACCGCTACCTGATTTCCCTGATTCGCTCCCTGCCGGAGAACTACCGCCGGGTCCTGGAGCTCAAGTGCGTGGAGGAGCAGACCAGCCGGGAGATTGCCCGGCGGCTCCACATGAGCGAGTCTGCGGTATCCATGCGGGTCCTGCGGGGCAGGGCCATGCTGAAAGAGCGCCTGGAAAAGGAGGGGTACACCTATGACGCGGTTTGATATGCTTTTGCGCCAAGGGCTGATGGACGCCAACCTGGAGCAGTATGAACGGGTCCTCCGAAGCGTGGAGGTCAAAGAGCCGGACTTCTCACCCCGGTATCTCCGGGAGCGGCTGCGTCTGTTGGCGGCCCCCCAGGATTGGGAGAAGCGGCAAACCCGGCCCGCGCCCCGCCGGAGGAGGGTTCCCCGGGGCATCGCCGTGGCCATCGCGGTCCTCCTGCTCATCACAGCGGTGGCGGCGGTCGCCGTCTCCCTGTGGGTCTCCTACTTCGGCGGACTGGACCAGCGCCAGCAGGAAATCATCGGCGATATGGAGCTCAGCGGCGAAAAGACAGAGCAGCCGGGACCGGAGAAAACAGCGGCGGAGAGCCTCCTCCCCCCGCCGGTGGAACACAAAGGCGTGACCATCACGCCCCTGCGACTCCTGGCCGCGAAAAACAAGCTCTACATGGCTCTGGAAATCCGCGCGCCGGAGGGGACGGTGTTCTCCCCGGAGGACACGTACCATCTGTTCGACGGGGTGCAGGTGCCCAAGGAGAGGCGCACGGAGATGACCGGATTTTCCGGCGGCTTCACTGTCCTGGAGGCCGGGGCCAAAGAGCCCAACGTGCTGAAAGGCGTGGCGGAGTGGCAGGCGTCCGTCGACGTCGGCGGCTGTTCCTACGTTGTCCGGGCCCTCTACCGGTACACGCCGGACGGGGAGGAAGAGACGGTCTTCGGCGGCTGGGACCCGGAAACGGGACCCACGGATTCCTGGGAAATCCCCATCCCGGAGGACCTGAACCACGACCAGCTTTTGGAGCCCCGGGTGGAGGGCCTGACCCAGAAAACGGGCGGGAAGACCATGACCCTGCTGTCCATGAGCGTCTCGCCCCTTGGTATCTGGTGGAAGTACCGCCTGGAGGGGGACGACCTCTGGCCCAAGGCCTCCATGGCCCTGCGGATGAAGGACGGCACCATCGTGGAGACGGCCCCGGGCCAGCTGACCATGGGCGACATGGGCTCGGGCTGCACAGCGTCGGTAGACTTCGCGAAACCCGTGGACCTCAGCCAGGCAAAGGCGGTGCTGTGGGGAGATGCGGAGATTCCCCTGGAACAAAGCCCGAAAAAATAATCTGAGAATTTTTCGTAATTTTGTGGTACTATGCCCTCCCCCTCCGTTTACCTGATAGAACGGGGCGGGGAGGGCTTCTCCTTCCC
>CAQVQZ010000314.1 GCA_948902155.1 uncultured Oscillibacter sp. | reverse complement strand
GTCGATGCCGAAGGGCTCCACCAGGTCGGTGTACTCGTCGTAAATGGCGTTGACCTTCTGGGAGTACTCCCGGTAGAGCTGGTGGTGAGGCGGCAGGAGAATCAGCTCCGGACACTTCTTCCTCGCCTGCCAGATGGTTTCCGCCGTCTGGACGCCGAAGCGCTTGGCGGGATCGTTCTTGGCCAGAATGATCCCGTGGCGGGAAGCGGGGTCCCCGCACACGGCCACGGGAAGCCTCCGCAGCTCCGGGCGGTTCAAAAGCTCCACCGAGGCGTAAAAGCTGTTCAGGTCGCAGTGAAGAATTACCCGGTCCATACGGCCGCGCCCCCTCTCGTTGTTTTGAACCCTGAACCCGTCAAACCGCCGCCCTGGACGGGTCCTCCGCGGCGGGGCGGCGGGCCCTCAGGGCAGTCCGGATTTTGAGGAACCGCCTTTATAATAGCACATCTGTTTGGCCTTGAAAAGGGGGAACCGCCGCCTTATTTTGCCGGCCGGGGCGGTTGGGTTCAGCAAAGCATTGAAATTCCCGGGTGTGATATGCTATAATGAGCAAGCTGTTTGAAAAACGGCAAGAGCCGTGGGGAGACGGCCCGTCCTTCCGGGGCGGGGAAGGCGCCCTTCGGCGCGCTTTGCAAGTAAGTTGGAAATGGGAGGCCATATGCGGTATCACATTCTCGCCGTGGGCGACGTTGTGGGGGAGCCGGGGCTCCGCCACCTGGAAAAGGTTCTGCGGCCCCTGCAGAAGCTGAAGAACATTGCCTTCACCGTGGTCAACGGGGAGAACGCCTCCGGCGTGGGGCTGACCCGGGACCAGGCGGAGCGCATCCGGGACGCCGGGGCCGACGCGGTGACCCTGGGCAACCACGCCTTCGGAAAGGCGCAGATCTCCGGACTGCTGGACGACGCGCCCTGGCTGCTCCGCCCCGCCAATTACTCCGGCCGGGCCCCCGGCCATGGCTGCGAGGTGTTCGACCTGGGGGGGATACGAATCCGGGTCCTGAACCTGATCGGACGCTGCGATCTGGCCTGGGGGGCGGACAACCCCTTCACCACGGCGGACCGGCTGCTGGAGCGGGACCGGGCGGAATTTACGCTGGTGGACTTTCACGCCGAGGCCACCAGCGAGAAGCTGGCCCTGGCCTATTACCTGGACGGGCGGGTCTCCGCCCTCTGGGGGACCCACACCCACGTTCCCACCGCCGACGAACGGGTCTGCCCCCAGGGGACGGGCTATATCACGGACCTGGGAATGACCGGGGCCGTGGAGTCGGTCCTGGGCATCGAGCCCGGGCAGTCGGTGGAGAGCTTTTTGGGCGGCCTTCCGGGGCGGTACAGGCACCCGGAGGGGCCCTGCAAGCTGCAGGGGGCCATCTTCACCCTGGACGGCGGCTCCGGGTTGTGCGCCGGGGTGGAGCGGGTGGATATCCGGTGAAGCGGCGCGCGCGTTCCGCCGCCGGGAGGCGGCAGTAAAAACAGTGCGGAAAAGAGAGGAAGTTTCGTATGTCCATTGAAAAAGTGAGAGCCTATTTTCAGGAGCTCGGCATTGCGGAGCGCATCCGCGAGTTTGAGCTCTCCTCCGCCACGGTGGAGCTGGCGGCGGTGGCGGTGGGCGTGGAGGGCGCCCGCATCGCCAAGAGCCTGAGCTTCAAGGTGGAGGACAAGCCCGTCGTCGTCGTGGTGGCGGGAGACGCCAAAATTGACAACAGCAAGTACAAGGCCCAGTTCCACACCAAGGCCAAAATGCTGACCCACGAGGAGGCCCACAGCCTCCTTGGCCACGACGTGGGCGGCGTGTGCTCCTTCGCCCTGCCGGAGGATGTGAAGGTCTATCTGGACGTGTCCCTGAAGCGGTTTGCAACCGTCTTCCCCGCCGCGGGCAGCGACAACAGCGCCATCGAGCTGACCTGCGAGGAGCTGGAGAAGTACTCCTCCAACTTCCAGCAGTGGGTGGACGTCTGCAAGGCCTGGCAGGAGTCCTGACCCGCCCCTTCCGGCCGAGAGGCTTCTTGACCGGCCCCGGAGATTCCGGTGTGCAGAAGGCGTGCGGAAAAAGCGGCTGACCACAGGTCAGCCGTCAGCGTGTCAAAAAATGGTGAAACCTTCTTCGACGGGAAGGAAGAGAGTTACGA
>CAQVQZ010000313.1 GCA_948902155.1 uncultured Oscillibacter sp. | reverse complement strand
ATAGCGCAGTAAATCCTCTAATGTCATCAAACCGTACCTCCTCGTCAACTTTTGGCGCCGCTTTAAGCAAAACCGCGTCTCTTAGGGTCTGTTCCCATCAGCACAAAAGTGGGGATTTCCAAGCAAACTTTTGCCGGATGCAAGGCAAACATTTGCGGGCGGGCGGCCGCCCGGCAAACATTTTTAACGCCGCAGACGACAACATTTGCCGGAAAGACGTGCGTTTGGGCTTATGGGAACAGGCCCCAGCTGCGCAGCGGCAAAAAGGGCTCTCCCTTCCTCGATCCATAGCGGCCGACACTTTTATTATTATATCCGCCGCCGTCTCTTTTTTCAATACATACTTTTTAAGTTTGAAAAAACGGCGGCCTTGCCGCCGCAGATGGACGGCCGGCCAAGCCCGCCGCCGCACCCGGGAAGGGCGTTCGGCCTCCGGATCACATTCCCCGCCGGCGCTTGCGCTTTCGCCATGCCGCTTCATGCCAACGGCACAAGCGAAGGGAACCGGCAGCATGGCGCGGATAACCGGCCTCTGCGCTCAGGCGCCCCCGCCTTTCGGCGGGGGCGCACGTTCCTCATTTTCCGGCGCTGCGTTCCAGAAGCTCACGGGTCACCGCGTATACCCTTTGGGTGGAAGGCACGCTCAGCCGCTCCTGAACAGAGTGCACATCGTGGAGCTCCGGGCCGAAGGACACCGCGTCCAGGCCGGGAAGCTTCTCGATAAACAGCCCGCATTCCAGTCCGCCATGGGTGGCCGCGACGGAGCCCTCCCTGCCGGTCACCGCCTGGTGGGCGGCCAGAACCTCCCTCAGCAGGGCGGAATTCCGGTCGTACTGCCAGCCGGGATAGTTGCCCCGCAGGGAGAAGGAGCCCCCGCCCAATTCCAGGATGGCCTTCAGCCGCTGGATCAGCATGGTTTTCTGAGAGGCGATGCAGGAGCGGACGGAAATGCTGAAATGGAGCCCGTCCTCCTCCACGCCCATGACGCCCAGATTCAAGGAGGTCTGCACCAGGCCGGGGAAGTCCACGTTCATGGCCTGGACCCCCTGGGGAACCGCCAGCAGCGTGCGGAGGATGTTTGCCGTCGTTTCCCGGGAGAGGGCGCCGTCCAGGGCGGCCCTTCCGCAGGTCAGCGTGATCCCGTCGTCGCAACCCGCGTATTCGTTTTTCAGCGCCGCGTCAAACGCTTGGATAAACGCCTCAAAATCTTCGGCGCAGTCCGCCGGAACGGCGGCCACGGCCCGGTTTTTGGAGCAGATCACGTTGTCAAACCGGCCGCCCCGGACGTCCGCCAGACGCAGGCCGGGGAAGCGCTCCATGGCGCTGTAAAGTACCCGGCCCATGACCTGGTTGGCAGAAGCCCTGCCCTTGTGGATCTCGGCGCCGGAGTGGCCGCCCAGAAGGCCCTCCAGAACGATCTCATAGCCCGCCTCCCCCTCCAGGGGCTCTTTCACCCCGGGAAGGAAGCAGTCCAGCCGGGCGCCCCCGGCGCAGGAGACCGTGAACACGCCCTCTTCCTCGGAATCCAGGTTCACCAGCTTCCGCCCCTTAAGGTCGGCGCAGTCCAGGGCAAAGGCCCCGTCCATGCCCACTTCCTCGTCCACGGTGAAGACCGCCTCCAAAGGCGGATGGACCAGGGAATCGTCCGCCAGAATCGCCAGGATCATGGCCACGGCGATGCCGTTGTCCCCCCCGAGAGAGGTCCTGTCCGCCCAGACCCACTCCCCGTCGGTGCGGAGGTCCAGGCCCTCCTTCGCCATGTCCTTGGCGCAGTCCTCCGTCTTGACGCACACCATATCAATGTGCCCCTGAAGAATGACGGGGGCCGCGCCTTCACAGCCGGGGCTGGCGTCCTTCCAGATGACGACGTTGTTTGCCTCGTCCTGCCGCCACCGGAGGCCCAGCTCTTTGGCGAAGCCCACGCACAGGTCGCTGATCTGCTTGGTGTTCCCGCTGCCGTGGGGCACGGCGCACAGCTTTTCAAAGTACTCGAATACCGCTTTCGGCTCCAGGCCGGATAATACTGCCATAGAGATTCCTCCTTTAATCCATCAAATAAAGGACCGCCCCGCCTTTGGCGGGGCGGTCCTATTGTTTCCCAATGTTGTGGAAATCAGACGTCGCCCAGGCC
>CAQVQZ010000312.1 GCA_948902155.1 uncultured Oscillibacter sp. | reverse complement strand
ATACCCCGACGTGCACTTCAACATCAGCCACTCCAGCGGCGCGGTGCTGGTGGGCGTGTCGGACCAGGAGCTGGGGGTGGACATCGAGCGCATCCGCCCGGTGGGCCAGCGGATGATGGCCCGCATGGCCCGCGTGAGCACGGCGGAGGCGTTTTTCCAGAGCTGGGTCCGCCGGGAGGCCAGGGCCAAGCGCAGCGGAAACGGCGTGGGGACCATCATGCGCTCCGAGTCCCCCTTGCAGCCCGGCGAAGCCTATTACGAGCTGGACACCTTCCCCGGCTACGCGGCGGGCCTGGCCACCCGCAGCCGGGAGCTGCCGGGAAAGCTCCACCGCTACTCCCTGGACGACATGCTTTGAGCCCCGTGATAAGCAACCGGGAGCTGGCCGGTCTTGTTCTGCGCTTCGCCCAAGAGCTGAACGCCCTCCAGCTGCGCTACGGCCCCCAGATGCCCCAGTCACGGCGGGAGGGCCGCATGGCCGCCCTGCTGAACACCTACCGGGGAGAGGTGGGGGCGCTGTACCGCCGCTTCCTGACGGAGCGGAAGCGGAGCTATTACAAGCCCCTTCCGGACCCGCCCACCTTCGCCGCCCTGGAGGACCTGTCCCTGAGCACGGTGGCCCGGAAGGGGAACCGGGCCGTGGTGGAGGTCCTGACCAGCCGGGGCTGTCTGGACTTTCGTTTTCATCTTCTCCGGAAGGACGGAGCGTGGCGCATCGACAGCTATCAGCAGCGGTATCACAGCGTCTGCCGGGTGGACGGTTGGACTTATGGGATTTTTTGAATTGGGGGCCCGTTCGATTGGCTTTTTATCGAAGGTCCTGCTTATGTAGGGGCGGCTATTAGCCGCCCGCGTCTTCGCAAATGCCGGAGGCCGGGGAAACCCCCAGTCACCGCCTTCGGCGGCGCCAGCTCCCTTTTCAAGGGAGCCAAGACGATGGCGTGCTGAACCAAATGACACTGGGCTTTGAAGAGAAAACCCTCAACTCAAAGACGGAAAAATCCCTTTATTCGACTTCACGCATCCCACCAAGGAAAGCGGGTGAATGTATGCGCATCCTGGCGATCGACTACGGCGACGCCCACACCGGCATCGCCGTCTCGGACCCCACCGGACTGCTGGCGGGGTACACTACCACCATCACCGCCTACCGCCCGGAGGCCGTGGCGGAGCGAATCGCCGCCCTGGCTCAGGAGCACGGCGCGGAAGAGCTGGTGCTGGGCCATCCCCTCAACATGGACGGGACCTGCGGCCCCCGAGCCGAGAAGGCGGAAGCCCTGGCAGAGCTGCTGCGGACCTCCACCGGCCTGCCGGTCATCCTCTGGGACGAGCGCCGGACCACCATCGACGCCCACCAAATCCTGTTCAACTCCGGGAAAAACGGCCGGCAGCGCAAGAAAACCGTGGATGCCGTAGCGGCCGCCCTCATCCTGGAGGGTTATCTGACCTACAAGAAAACCCATCCCTGAACCAACCAGCCGGGCAGCGAAATCCGCCGCCCGGCTGGTTTTGTTTTTGCAGGGTTTGCGAGGCCGTTTTTCTGACGGACTGCCTTGTCTCGGACGGCCTCTTATCCGGAAAATTCTCAATCGGACCACCCTAAAAAAGCTCCCCGCAGCCTCCAATCCCGGTTGCCGTCGCTCCGGCCCGGATGCTCTCCAGACCATCAGAACGCGCGAAAGCTCTTTTGCCTACTTTTCTCTCGAGAAAAGTAGGTTAGCCGGGAGGCCAGGTCATGTCGCGGCCGGAGAGAACGTGGAAGTGGAGATGGAAGACGCTCTGGCCGGCCTGTTCGCCGATGTTGGAAACGACGCGGTAGCTCTCCATTCCCTGCTCCTTGGCCAGCTTGGCGATAACCTCGAAGATGTGGGCCACGACGCCGCTGTTGTCCGCCGTCACTTCGGAGACGGACCCGATGTGCTCCTTGGGAATCACCAGGAAATGGGTGGGTGCCTGGGGGGCAATGTCGTGGAAGGCGAAGCAGACGTCGTCCTCATAGACCTTGCTGCTGGGAATCTCCCCGGCGATGATCTTGCAGAATAAGCAGTCGGACATGGTGAATTTCCTCCTTTTCAGATAAATTGTACCGATTGCGAAATGCGGGAAACGTCTGAAAATCAGGGAGTTTCCGGTACGC
>CAQVQZ010000311.1 GCA_948902155.1 uncultured Oscillibacter sp. | reverse complement strand
CAAATGGCCTGGCAGAAGCTGGAGCTGAAAACCGCCCTCATGGGCCGGGCCAAGCTGCTCTATGGGGATCTTCGAGCCCGGGTGCTGGAGCAATTCCCCGACATCGCCGAGGGAGAGCTGGATATCCGAACGCTGAACAGGGAATTTGAGGCCTTTCGCCAGAGGGCGCGGGCCCTGGAGGAAACCGGAAAGCCGGAGGACTGGGAACAGGCCGGGGCGGAGGTCAGGGCCTTTTTCAGCCGCCCGGACTTCCAGAAGGCTTTGCGAAACCGCAAGTTCGCGGAAGAGCATATGAAATACCATGTCCAGTGGAGCGGGGAGCACTTCGCCCAGGAGGTCCTGGACTACTACGCGCAAAACCCGGACGCCCCCTGCGCCGCCCAGCTGACGCGGCTGATCGAGGACTCCCGCCGCCGCCGGGAAATCGACCTGCGGAACCGCCGGGACAGCGAGGCGGAGATACCGGAGGCATTGACCCTTGCCTATCGGCCCTTCTTCCGCCACTGGCTGAATACCGGGTTCTACCACTCCATGGACCGGGAGACGAAACAGCCCCTGCTGGGGTATCTCAACCAGGAGCTTCCCTATCTGCCGGAGTGGAGCCGGAAATTCCTGGGGGTGGAGGGGGAGGAAACCCCGGAGCCGGTTTCCGTGACATTGAAGCTCGGGAAGGATACGTTCACCGTCCAATTCCACCTTCGGTACATGAGCTTTCTGCGAAACGGAGAGCCGGTGTACCGCCCCTGCCTCATCTGGGACCAGCTGATGGAGTGGGCCCCGAACACCGATACGTTCCTCCGGCTTCTGCCCGTCACCGCCGCCGACTACAATCAGTACGGCGCGGTGCGGGAGGAACTCCTCCGCCGCCTGAAGGACACCGCTGCCCCGGAGGAGGGACGGGCCTTCATCGCCGGGTGCCTTGCCGATCAGGTCTGTGGGCTTCCCATCCCCGACGCGGTGGGCATGGAGGACGCGGAGGAACCGGAGTGGGCCCGGTCCCTGCCTCCGGTCAGCTTCCTGCCCTATCAGATCTTCGCCGAGAACACGGAAGTGCTGTACGTCTGCATCTGGTTCCAGCGGGACCGGGTGCTGGCCCTGTTCCAGCAGACGCCCTTCGGGCAGAAGCTGATGGAGCAATTTGAGGACGTCCGGGACGCCCAGGCCGCCGAGACCCTGGCAAAGCAGCTGCTGGAGGACCGGCTCCACCCCAGGGGCTTCCCCATGGAGGCGCTGAAGGTCCTGCCGGAGGCGGTCTACGCCCAGTGGGACTATGCCGTCCGCAGTAAGGACAAGGACCTCCCGCCCCTTTGGAGTACCCCAGTGGAGCTCCACGGGGAGGCGGTCACGGCGGAGAAGCTGGAGGAGCTGCTGACGCTTTTTGGGGCGGGCCGGGTAGAGCGGCTGGAGTGGTCCTGGACGTGCGCCTTCCCGGTGGACGAGCCGCCCATGGACTACGAGCCCCGGCGGTCCCTGGTGCTGATGAAAAGCGGCGGTCGGTACGTCTGCTTTTACTTCGACGACTTCTGTGCCGAGAGCTACGCCCTCCTGGAAAAGCCGGAGATCTACGGGCAGGACAAGCACGTCCCCCAGGCCGTCCCCTTCCGGCAGAGCCGACTGTTCCCGAGTGTGCTTCACAGGAACTTCTTCACCATCCGGCGGCATCTGGAGAAGATATTCTCTCAGGTCAGCTGGCCCAACAACGTCAAGCCCATGGCGGGCCGCCTCTGGAGCTATGCCGTCAATGTGGACCACGGGCGGGTAAAGTACAACCTGGACAAGCAGCTTCTGGGGGGCTTCCCCATGGAGCGGGCCCACAACCGGCCCGGCGCGCCCTTCTACTTCTACGAGTATCCCGGCTCCGCCGCCCGGGTGGACGGCGGGGGGAGCGTGGAAACCCTGGCGGTGACGGAGGGGAACCGGCCCAAGGTTCAGAAGCTCCTGGCGGACTTCCTCTCAGGCGGCGGCCAAACCCTCCGGCTCACCTGGGGGAAGACGGCGGGGAAGCGGCGGCACATCGTCCTCCGCCAGGACGGCGGGCGCTTCCTCCTGGCCTGGGTCCGGGAGGACAAGCAAACGGCGGAGTTCCACGCGGCGGACAAGTGGACCTATATGGACGTGGAGGGGAAGAAGTATCCCAAGGACAGCTTCCTGGGCAAGGTCAC
>CAQVQZ010000310.1 GCA_948902155.1 uncultured Oscillibacter sp. | reverse complement strand
ATACATTTTCTCATCCTGTAAACTGGAGACCGTGAATCCATCGCCTGGAGCGGGTCGGAGGAACTACCGTGGCAAAGAACATTTTACATACCATTGAGACCAATATGGCGGGCTTTTCCAAGGGACAAAAGCGAATCGCCAACTATATCCTGGAAAATTACGACAAGGCGGCCTTTCTGACCGCCAGCAAGCTGGGGAAACTGGCGGAGGTCAGCGAGTCCACGGTGGTGCGCTTTGCCTCGGAGCTGGGATATGACGGGTATCCCAGCATGCAGCGGGCGCTGCAGGAGATGATCCGCAGCCGCCTGACCTCCACCCAGCGCATCCAGGCGGCGGGGGACATGTACCAAGACGTGCTGCCGGCGGTGGTGAACTCCGACATCGACAAGCTGCGCCAGATGGTCAGCCAGGCCAGCCAGAGCGAGTTTGACCGGGTGGTGGACAAGATCATGTCCAGCCGCCATGTCTACATCCTGGGGGTCCGGTCCTCCTCCTTCGTGGCGGGATACCTTCACTTTTACATGCACCTGCTGTGGGAAAACGTGACGCTGATCCAGTCCAACGCGGCGGGGGAGATGTTCGAGCAGATGCTCCGCATGGGGCCGGGGGATGTGATGATCGCTTTCAGCTTTCCCCGCTACTCCAAGGTGACCATCAACACGGTGAAGTTCGCCCGGGACCGGGGAGCCGAGATCATCGCCATTACGGACAACGAGCTGTCCCCCATCTATCAGCTCTCCGACGCGGCGCTGCTGGCGCCCTGCGAGATGATCTCCTTCGTGGACTCCATGGTGGCGCCCCTGTCGCTGATCAACGCGCTGCTGGTGGCGCTGTCCAACCGGGTCGGGTCGGACGTCTCCGCCACCTTCGCGGAGCTGGAGGACATTTGGAACGAGTACGGCGTGTTTGGAAAGATGGATGATGAGTAAAGACGTGCTGGTGGTCGGCGGCGGAGCCGCCGGGATGATGGCCGCGATTTCGGCGGCGGAGGACGGAGCCTCCGTCACGCTGCTGGAACCCAACGAGCGGCTGGGGAAAAAGCTGAATATCACGGGAAAAGGCCGGTGCAACCTCACCAACAACGCCGGAATAGAAGAGTTGATGGCGAACATTCCTCGTAATGGGAAATTCCTTTACAGCGCCTTTTCCCGCTTCGATGCCGCAGATGTTATGGCCTTTTTTGAGGAGCTGGGCGTGCCGCTGAAAACGGAGCGGGGGAACCGGGTGTTTCCGGTCTCCGACCGGGCCTTCGACGTCAGCGCCGCCCTGGAGCGGCGGCTGAAAGCCCTGGGAGTCCGCGTCGTCCGGGACCGGGCTACGGCGCTGGAGGTCCGGGAGGGCCGCGTCTGCGGCGCGGCGGGGGAGCGGGCGCGCTACGACGCCGGGGCGGTGGTCCTGGCCACCGGGGGCGTCTCCTATCCCGCCACCGGCTCCACCGGCGAAGGCCACCGTATGGCCAGGGAGGCGGGGCACACTGTGACGCCCCTGCGGGGGTCCCTGGTACCCCTGCGGGATTTTGGAATGTGCCGGGGGATGCAGGGGCTGAGCCTGCGGAACGTGGGGCTGACGGTATTCGAGAACAGCAAAAAGATGTACACGGATTTCGGAGAGCTGGTCTTTACCCATTTCGGCCTCAGCGGGCCGCTGATTCTCTCAGCCTCCGCCCATATGCGGCGGTTCGGGGAGAGGGCGTATCATCTGGAGATTGATCTGAAGCCCGCCCTGGACGAGCAGACCCTGGACCGGCGGCTGCTGGGGGACTTTGAGAAATACAGCAACCACGATTTCTGCAACGCCCTGGACGACCTGCTGCCCAAGAAGCTGATTCCGGAGATCGTCCGGGCCTCCGGGATTGCCCCCCGGCAGAAGGTCCACGGCGTCACCAGGGAGCAGCGGCGGGGGCTGCTGCAAGTTTTGAAGCATTTCCCGGTGGTTATCGCCGGGCCCTGCCCGGTGACGGACGCCATCGTCACCTCCGGCGGCGTGAAGGTGGGGGAGGTCCATCCCGCCACCATGGAGTCCAAACTGGTGAGAGGGCTGTATTTCGCCGGGGAGATTCTGGACGTGGACGGGTACACCGGAGGCTTCAACCTGCAGATCGCCTGGTCCACGGGCCGGGCGGCGGGAAAAGCGGCGGCGCAAGAGTCCTGACCCCGCCGGATATAAGAACCTGTATTCACAAGAGGATGAAACAGTGGTAAAATAGGATATATGGA
>CAQVQZ010000309.1 GCA_948902155.1 uncultured Oscillibacter sp. | reverse complement strand
CTGTTATGGGTATCTTCCCTGCATCCAGCTCTGCGTCTGCCATAGCCGCCTGGGCGACCGGAACCGGGCGGAGCTGTACGACGAGCTGGCGGGGCAGTTCAAGCCCGACTGCCCGCTGGTGCTCCACAACCGGGCTTACTTCCAATCTCTGCCGGCATGAAAAAACGGCGGGCCTCCCAAAGGCCCGCCGCCATACTTCCCCCGCCCCGGAGAACACCTCCGCCGGGCGGCAAAAACGCATGATGCAAATGCGACAAAAAGGCACCAGAACCGGCGTCCCGCCCAAATTGTGAAGAAACCGGGAACTCCCCGCTATAAAATGGCCTTTTCCTCAAAATCCCGCCGTTCCGCCGCAAAATCCACCGAAATCCGGGCAAAAGTTGAAACGCGAAAATGGCCGCTTTTCCCGCCTTCCGAAAATCCGCGCCCGCCCGCCGGACGCACCGCGAGGTCTGTTTCAAAACACGCTTCCACCCTCTTTTTCCCCCGACGGCAGGAGGAGCTGTCCGACCTCCCGCATCTGGTCATACCACGTTCTCCACCGGGCATGGCTCCTGCCGTAAGCGGGATGATAAAAAGACACCACCGGCGTCAGCCGCTCCTTCCCAGGAAAACGGATGTAGAAACAGCGCACGTTTCCAATCCATTCCTCATCCTGGGGGACCAGCCGGGAGCCTTCCCTTCGAAGCACCTTGTGTTCCAGAATGTCCGCCGTCACGTTCCAGCCGCCGCAGACGATGATGTCGGGCTGATAGAGCGCCAGCTGTTCACGGATGAAATCCGCGTCACGTTCCGCAGCTTCTAACAGGTCTTTTTTGGCGTTTTGGGGCCCTCCGCCGGATTTTTTCAGGTTGAGAAAGCTGACTTTCCGAAGCCATTTGATTCGGGTTTCCGGGGAGACATAGCCGGGATAACCCTTGCCTTCCAGCAGGGCTTCCGTCCAACGGGCGACGTTGTTCCAGGTCGTCCAGTTTCGCGGATGGGGTTTGCGGACCAGATTCCAGCTCAGGCTTTCGTCGCCGTCCGGCCAGTTGGCGTCTTTCAGGACGAAGGTGATCTTGGGGGTCTGAGCTTCCCAGACCTCCTCGTCAAACACGCCGTCGGCAATGAACGCCTCATAGCCTTTTTCCTCCCGCCAGCGCCGGAACAGCTCCGCTTCCCGCTTTTTTATGGTCATATGACCGTACTCCTATTATCGTCAAGATATCCCTATAGACGGCGAACAGCGGGAAAAAACTCCGTCAAACCACCTGAAACAGGTAAAATTTTAAGTAATTCGTTTCCTCCACGCCCCACAGAATGGGGTGGTCGCAGCTCTGCTGCCGGGCCTCGATCTGCCGCAGGCGGACGCCCGCGTCCCTGGCGGCGGACTGGAGCATGGCCCGGAACCGCTCTTCCTCCGCGAAGTGGGAGCAGGAGCAGGTGGCCAGATACCCGCCCCTCGGGAGCAGCTTCATGGCCCGGTAATTGATTTCCTTATACCCCGTCATGGCGTTGGCGGCGGTCCTCCGGGACTTGGTGAAGGCCGGGGGGTCCAGGATGATGAAGTCGTACCGGGGCGGCTCCTTCTCCAGGGCCGGGAGCAGACCGAACACGTTGGCGGCCAGGCAGTCCACCACGCCATCCAGGCCGTTCCGCCGGGCGTTGTCCCGCGCCATCTCCACGGCGGACTCCGACACGTCCACCGCCGTGACGTGCTTCGCCCCGCCCAGGGCGGCGTTCAGGGCGAAGGAGCCGGTGTGGGTGAAGCAGTCCAGCACCGTCCGGCCCGCCGCCAGCCGGGCCACGGCCAGGCGGTTGTACTTCTGGTCCAGGAAAAAGCCGGTTTTCTGGCCGTTTTCTACGTCTACCAGGTATTTTACGCCGTTCTCCGTGATTTCCGTCCGAGGGGACTCCGGAGCGGTTTCCCCCGGCAGGGGGAGCCAGGCTTTGACCTGGGGAAGCCCTTCCTTCTCCCGGAGGGCAACGTCGTTCCGCTCGTAGACGCCCCGGATGGGCTGGCCGTCCTCCCGGAGAATCCGGACCAGCAGGGGCAGCAGCAGGCCCTTGACCCGCTCCATGCCCACGGAAAGCACCTGAACGCTGAGCAGGTCGTGGAACTTGTCCACCGTCAGGCCGGGGAACATGTCCGCCTCGCCGAAGACGACCCGGCAGGCGTCCAGGTCCTCTGGGGCCATGACGGTCTTCCGGTACTCCCAGGCCCAGCGGAGCTTCCGCTCCCAGA
>CAQVQZ010000308.1 GCA_948902155.1 uncultured Oscillibacter sp. | reverse complement strand
TTTCCCCCGCCCCCAGCCAGCGGTAGACGTTCTCCCGGTTGTAGAACCAGCGGTTTCCCGGGTGGCAGAAGGCGGTTTCATAGCCGTCGTTTTCAAAAACCCGGAACAGGCTGTCCAGATTCCGGTTTACCACCCGCATGGCGGAGGTGGTGGCGGCGGACAGGGCGTTGGTCTGCATCCCGGTGAGCACGTCGAACTCCGTGTTGGCCGTGCCCCCGGCGAAGCCGGGGACCACCACGTACCCGCTGAGGGCGTGGGGCTCCTCCCGGAGGGCGTGGAGATTGGGCAAGGGGTCGTCCTCCTCCGTGTACCGGAAGGCGGGCGCGTCGGTGAGGTCGGAGAAGGCCTCGTTCATCACCATAATGACGCTGACGTCCGTCCCCAGTCCGGGAACGTCTCCCGTTTCCCAGGACTCCGCCTCGCCCCGGCGGAAGCCCTCCGGCCGGTCCACGAGGTAGGTGGTGAAGTGGTGGCAGAAGGCGTAGGGGAAGCCCAGGTCGTTGAAGACGGCGGGGACATATTCGGCGTTGCTGACCCGGAAGGACTGGTAGAGGCCCCGGGAGGCGTAGAGGGTGAAGATCAGCCCCGTCAGAGCCGCCAGGGAGGCGGCAAAGCCCAGGAGGCTCCCCCTCCAGCCCCGGAGCTTTTCCACAGGGAAGGGCTTGCAGCCGATGAGGAATCCCAGCGCCAGCAGGGCGGCCGTTGTCAGGACCACCGCCGCAATCTGCAAAACCGGATAGCGGATGTCATAGCTCCCCAGGGCGCTGCCCACCTCCTTGAGGAGGGCGAGGTCCCGGGGGAACACCGGCTCGTCCCGGACCTCGATTTTCATCCGGTTGGCGATGGACAGGGCGCAGACCGCCAGGTTCACCGCCGCCGCGCCGAAGAAGACGTTCCGCAGCAGCGCCGCCGCCGCCAGGAGCAAAAGCCCCACGGGCAGGGCGTTGAGGACGATCAGCAGGGGCTGGCGGAGGAAGCCGGAGAGCAGGGCCCGGAAGGAGTTCGGCTGGCACCAGAGGGCCAGCAGCGTGATTCCCCCGGCCAGCAGCACCGCGGCGAGGAGGGCGCCGGGGAGGGACAGGCGGTATTTGGGCGTTGGAAACGGGTTTTTCAAACGGGTCACTCCTTGAAATGCTCGTGGTTGAAGATATGGTCCTGGCAGAAGCAGTGGTATCCGGCGCAGCGGGAGCAGTAGCGGAATTCCAGGTCCGGGAACTCCGTGTCGGTCCGGCCGCAGACGGAGCACTTGTGTCGGTAGCCCTGCTGGGCCTCCTTCTTCTTCTGCCGGCGGACGGCGCTTTTAAACTGGATGGTCTGATGGGAGTTCCGGTGCCGGGCGAGGCTCCGCCGCCGGTCCACCTGGTCCACGATGTCGCACCAGAAGAAAATCAGGAAGTTGAAGAGGGCGACGACGGGCAGCAGGGCGCTGAGGAAGTCCATGCGGAACAGCGCCCCGACCATGTCCACGGCGAAGAGGGCCGCGTCCGCCAGGGCCAGCCACTTGGCCTTCACCGGGATGATGTAAAGCAGCATCAGCTGCGCGTCCGGATACAGGGCGGCAAAGGCCAGGAACATGGACATATTGATATAGTAGGTTCCCAGAACCATGCTGTACCCGAAGGCATAGTGCCCCGCGATGGCGGTCAGCACCGTCAGGGCGGCGCCGGAGAAATAGTAGAGGTTGAACTTCGGCGTGCCCCACTCCCGCTCCAGCATGGTGCCGATGAACCAGGTGAAGTAGAGGGAGAGGATGAGGCTGAAGGGGTCCAGGGTCTGGGGCACGAAAAGGAAGCTGACCAGCCGCCAGACCTGCCCCCGGAGGACCTGGCCCCACTCGAAGCCCAGGAAGAGGTATGCCGAGCCGTTGGTCATGCGCAGCAGGAAAAAGACGACGGCGTTGCCGACCACGATGAGCCGCATCAGGTTGGGCACGCCGAAATGGGGATGCCGGAGCGCGAAGCGCTCCATGGCGCTGTTCAGCTTTCTCAAGGGGGTCCCTCCTAAGTACTGAAAGTGTTTAAAATGCATTATACCCTGTCCCATGGAAAAAGTCACCTATATTTTTTGAACATTCTCCGGATTGGGAAAAATCCGCCGAAAAAAACGCCCCGGGGCCTTGACAACGCCGCGGGACCTGATAAAATAGAAATGACAAGTTCATATCCTTATCAAGAGTGGCGGAGGGAACGGCCCGATGAAGCCACGGCAACCTGCGTTTGAAAGGT
>CAQVQZ010000307.1 GCA_948902155.1 uncultured Oscillibacter sp. | reverse complement strand
GGTCTTGAGCTTGCCGACGGCCTCCTCGTACTCCTCCTCCGTTTTGTAGCTCTCCCGCTTTGCCTCCAGCTCCGTCAGCTGCCTTTCCAGCTTGGCGTTCAGCTTGGCGTCATAGAGGACGCCGGACTGGTTGGAATCGTAGTTGGGGTACGAGGCCATGCCCAGGATCGCCCCGGAGTTCACATCCATGACGATTCCGGTGCCCCCGCTGGCGGCGTCAAATTTGCTGAGCATGCTCTCGATGCCCTTTTCCAGGGCAATCTGGACGTTGATGTCCAGGGTCAGCACCAGGTCGCTGCCGTTCTCCGCGTCGAAGTACTGCTCGTACTGGAACAGCAGGGGCTGGCCCCGGTTGTTCTTGGCCGAGATGGTCATGCCGGCCGTGCCGGACAGGTCCCCGTCGTACTTGGACTCCAGGCCCACGCCGCCCACGTTGTCGGCATTGACAAAGCCCAGGACGTTGGCGGCCATGGCGTTATAGGGGTAGTACCGCTTGGAGTCCGGCTCCAGAAAGACGCCGCTGACGGAGCGCCGCTGGTCCTCGGGAATCTCGTTCCCCTCCTCGTCGATCTGGCCGTTGATGAATTTCCGGACCTCGTCGGCCATCTCCTTTTCCGTCTTCTTCCGCAGGATGACGTACTCGAAATTCGTTTTCGCCATCTCCCGCTCGATTTTCTCCTGGTCGATCTCCAGGATGCGGGCCAGGCCCCGGGCGATGTAGCTCTGGTCCCGGATGGGCCGGCGGGTATAGCTCTCCCCCTTTTCCAGGGCCCGGAGGGCGGCCTCCTCCTGCTCCTTCTCCTGGTTCTTGACAAACTGGTCGATCAGCAGGGGGCTCATGAACACGGTTTCCGCCGTGGTGGAGCTGGCCAGGATGTTGTGGTTTTTGTCGTAGATGGTCCCCCTGGAGGCGGTGACCTCGCTTTCCCGGGTCTGCTGGCTCACCGCCCGGGCCTGCATCTCCTCATGCCGGTTGATCTGGAGGTCGTAGAGCTTCCAGAACAGCAGCAAAAAGGTGCCCAGGCCCAGCACCAGCATCATCAGCAGCGTCCGCCCGCGGATGATCTGATTGGCCCGGCGGGCGGACTCGCTCTTGCGGTGAAGGGCCGGAATTTTGGGGGAACGGTTCGCCATGCGTCTGCCTCCTAATCAGCAAATGGGAATGGTACGAAACAAGGGAGCAAGAAGACCTCTCTTCCTGCTCCCGCCTCATGCCGGGGCCGAAGCGCCGCCAGGGCCGCCGGGTGCGGAAGGGGCCCCTTCAGGCTGTTTGATTATAAGCCGCGGTCAGTCAAAATATTCCACCACCGCGTAAACCCCCCCGTGAAGCGAGGAGAGGATGCGGCTGAACAGCCCCGGCTCCTTCTGCCGGTAGGCGACGGCGGAGTCCCCCGAGGAGAGGTCCAGATGCTCCATCTGCGTCCCGCTGGGCTTGGCCATGCCGGCGGCCTCCGCGGCGTCCTTGACCGAGGCCATGTCGAACATCTGATGGTATTGGGCGGTGAGGTTCACGTTCTCCGCTTCCAGCTCCTCCAGCTGGCTCTGGAGCTTTACCGTCTCCGAGGACAGCAGGGTCAGCTGCACATAGTTCATCAGCACCAGCAGCGCCAGTCCCATGACCGCCGCCACGCTCAGCACCGTCAGGGGGGAGACGTACTGCCGTTCCCGGACCAGGACCCGGGGCGCGGCGTGGACCTTCGCCTTGGTCTTCTCCCGCGCCTTTCGGGCCTCGCCCGCGTGGCGCAGTTCCCGCTCCCGGACCGCGTAGTCCAGATCATAGGCCAGGCTGCCGTTCACCGCCTGCCTTCCGCGATACCGCGTGTCCCGCACCGCCGCCGCCATAGAGACGCCTCCTCTCAATCGTTAATCATGCCAGGCCGGGGGCCTGTCCGTATCCGCCCTTCAGACGGAAACGGGAGCCAGCTTCTCCGCCGTGCGGAGCCGGGCGCTTCTGGCCCGGGGGTTCTCCTCCACCTCCGCCGCCGGAGGCGTCACCGGCTTGTCCAGCCGCACCAGCGGCTTTTTCCCGCAGACGCAGACCGGGAACCCCGGCGGGCAGGTGCAGCCCTGGGCCAGCTCCCGCAGCGTCCGCTTGACAATCCGGTCCTCCAGCGAGTGGAAGGTAATCACCGCCAGCCGCCCGCCGGGGCGGAGCTTGTCCACCGCCGCCCGCAGCATGGGGGGCAGCGCGTCCAGCTCGCCGTTGACGGCGATGCGGATGGCCTGAAAGCTCCGCTTGGCGG
>CAQVQZ010000306.1 GCA_948902155.1 uncultured Oscillibacter sp. | reverse complement strand
AGAAGGGCATGAGCGTGGACGCGCTGTTCCGGGAGGTGTTCAAATGCTGAGGAAACTGTTGAAGCACGAGTTTCGTGCCACGGGGCGGATCATGCTGCCCATGTACCTGGTGCTGCTGGTGACGGCCCTGGGCTCCAACCTGGCGGGCCGGGGGATGCTGGGCGGCCACTCGGATATCCTGAACATTCTGGCGGTCATCATCGTCATGGCCTTCGGCTTCGCCATTGCCGGGGTGCTGCTGATGTCCTTCGTGCTGATGATCCAGCGGTTTTACAAAAACCTCTTGCAGGACGAGGGCTATTTGATGCTCACCCTCCCCGTCTCCATCCACCAGCACATCTGGGCGAAGCTCATCGTCTCCGCCGTGTGGTTCGTGGCCACGGTGCTGGCGATTATCGCCGCCAGCCTGATCGTGGCCTACGACGTGGGCTTCCTGCGGGAGTTCTTCGACTTCCTGCGCTGGTTTTTCGAGGGCCTCCAGAAGCTGAAAATCAGCGAGACCCTCAACGGCACCGCATATCTTGTGGAGTTCGCCGTTTTGATGTTTTTGTCCCTGGCGGCGTTCTCGCTCCAGTTTTACGCCGCCCTGGCGGCGGGGCACAGCTGGGCCAACCGCAAGATGCTCTGGTCCGTGGTCTGGTTCTTCGGCTTCCAGTTCGGCCTGCAATTCCTGGGCTCCCTGCTGTTCATTACCCTGGACCGGCTGCACATTCCCTTCCCCCTGGAATTCGACTGGAATCCCTCTCCCGCCGTGGCGATTCACGTGGGACTGCTGCTGGCCATCGGGTGCGTGATTGTCTACGGCGCGATTTTTTACGCCGTCACCACATTCTTCTTGAAAAAGCACCTGAACCTGGAGTAAACTAGCCATAACGATGCCTGCGGGAAACCGCGGGCTGGGTTATGGAGGATACTATGCCGTTCTTTTCAACTGTTATCGCGGAAATTCCGGGAGAAGTGCTCACCTTCGCCGCCGCCATGGTGCCGGTGATGGAGCTGCGGGGGGCGATTCCCCTGGGCGTGGCGGCGGGGCTTCCCCCCGCCGAGGCGGCGGCAGTCGCCGTCGCGGGCAATCTGGTCCCGGTTCCGCTGATTATGCTGCTGGCCCGCCGGGTGTTCGACTGGCTCCGGGGGACCCGCTTCTTTGGCCCCAAAATCGTCTGGCTGGAGCGCCGGGCCCACTTGAAGGGCCGTCTGGTGCGGAAATACCGGCTGTTGGGCCTGGTGATTCTGGTGGGCGTTCCCCTGCCGGGGACCGGGGCCTGGACCGGGGCGCTGGTGGCCTCCCTGCTGGACGTCCGGATGCGCCACGCCCTCCCGGCGGTTTTCCTGGGGCTGGTCATCGCCGCGTCCATCACCACGGCGGTGACGATGGGTCTGTTCAGCCTGTTTTGATACGAATAAAAGGAGTACATCATGAAACGATTGACCATACTTTGCGCCCTTGCCCTCTCGCTGTCCCTGCTGGCGGGGTGCAGCGTGACCTCCCCCACGGACGAGGAGTTTCAGAAGGACTTGGCGGACTCCATAGAAGAGTCCGCCGGGGACTGGGCCGAAGACTTTGAAACCGCCTGGGACGAGTGGGCCGCCTCCTGGGACAGCCGGGATGAGAACGGGAAGGACCACTGCTGGAAGGTCCTGGACCCCGAGGGCAGCGAGATCGGGACCGTCACGGACCCGGAACAGGTCAAGGCCATAGACGATCTTCTCAGCGACGACGGCGACAGCTGGGACGCGATGACCGAGGACCCCGGCGACCCGGCTTGCAGCTACGTCTACCGCCAGCAGGAAACCCTGAAGGCCGGACAGGACCCCGAGGGCCGGGAATACGAGGACCTGGTCCGCTTCACCGTCTCCGCGTCGGAGGACGTGGTGACCCTGCATATCCTGGAAGACCTGCCCACCCTGCTGAACGTGGACCTGGGGGACGTTCTGACCTTCCATGTCCGGGTCCCGGCGGAGACGGCGGAGGCCCTGCGGGATTCCTCCCAATTCCTGAAATAAGCTTTCAAAGCCTCCCCTGACCGGGAGGCTTTGTCCGCTTTCGGGCGGCAAATCCGCCCCCGCCGGAACCTGGCCCCGCCGCCCTGTCAACCTGAAATTCAGAACAAAAAGCAGCGTTTTCTCGCCGCTTGGCTTGCCGCCGGGGAAAAACTGTGCTATACTGGATTCATCATGACCACCCGCGCGGCGGCCGTGTTCAGAGGACCATCGTGAAGGGGGTACCCCCTTCACGGCTTTCCC
>CAQVQZ010000305.1 GCA_948902155.1 uncultured Oscillibacter sp. | reverse complement strand
TTGATGAGCCAAGAGGCGGCGGGGAGGGCGGCGACCTGCTTGTCGTCCAGGCGGACGATGCCGGCCTTCTTGGCCTCCTCGTCGGTCAGGACGCGGGGGGCGCCCCCGTCTGCCGCTTCGGTTCCGGCGGCGGGAAGCGCGTCCGTCTGGCGGCCGGGCTCCTTCTGGGTCAAATCCTGTTTATTAGACATTCCGTTTTTCTCCCTTTTTGTCTTTGTATTTTTCTGCCGCCGCCAACAGGAGGTCCGGCTTTCTGCCGGAGCGCTTCGCAGCCTCCCCCTGTATGACGCGTATGTAATCCGCCAGGGCCTGCCGTCCGTTCCGGACGGATTCCGGCTGCTGGCAGAGGGCGGTGACATGGTTCATTTCCTCCGCCGTCAGCTCTCCGGCGAGAGCGGGGAGGGCCGCGCCCCGTCCCTCGGTCCGGGCCTTCCACAAGAGGGTGAAGACCCTTCCCAGCAGGGGGGAGGAGAAGTCACTCTCCTGCAGGGGCGGCTCCGGGGGAAAGAGGCTGTCGTCCAGCAGCAGCAGCCGGAGGACGCCCTCCTCCGCCCGGGCGGAGCGCAGGTTTTCATAGCGCAGGGCCCGGTCCCTGGGCTGGAGCTGCGCGGCGGGATTCAGGCTCTTGCGGAGCTCCGCCCGGTTCTCCTTGCGCACCTTCTGCTTCCGGGCCCGCTCCACGTCGAGCTTGACGGCGTCGATGGTGATGCGGGCGGCCTCGGCGGCCCGGGCGGCGTAAATCTCCCGCTCCGCCTTGTTTGGAAGGGTGGCCAGGAAGCTGCTGACCTCCTCGCTGTAGGAAACCCGCTGCTCGTCGCTGCTCAGGTCGTACTTTCCGGCAATCTGGGCCATGCGGAACTCCACGCC
This sequence comes from uncultured Oscillibacter sp., assembly GCA_948902155.1. The sequence continues at coordinate 1,396 of CAQVQZ010000305.1, read as the reverse complement.
GGTCTCGCTGCCGCCGAGCAGGCGCTCGAAGGCGGCGGGACCCTCGTTTTTGATGAAATCGTCGGCGTCCTGCTTCACCAGCTCCCCGTCCTCGGTCCGCCGCCGGGGAAGCTGGAGGACCTTGACCGAGAACTCGGAGCCGTTCAGAAGCTGCAGCGCCCGCTCCGTGGCGATTTTCCCGGCGTTGTCGTTGTCGTAGCAGAGCACCAGCTCCTTGGTGAACCGGGAGAGGAGGCGGATCTGCTCCGTCGTCAGGGCGGTGCCCATAGAGGCCACCGCGTTGTCAAAGCCCGCCTGGTGGAGGGTGACGATGTCCAGGTTCCCCTCGCAGAGGATGATGTTGGGCCGCTTGGTCTTTTTCGCCAGGTTCAGCCCGTAGAGACAGCGGCGCTTGCTGTACACCGGAGTCTCGGAGGAGTTCATATACTTGGGCTCGGACTTGTCCAGCACCCGGCTGCCGAAGGCCACCACGTCCCCCCGGGTGTCGACGACGGGAAGCATGAGGCGGTTTCGGAACTTGTCGTAAAACCCGCCCCGCTTGTTGTCCACGATGAGCCCCGCGGTCAGCAGCTCCGACTTGCTGTAGCCCTTGGCGGTCATCTCGTTCAAAAGCACGTCCCAGGCGTCCGGAGAGGCCCCCATGCCGAACTTGACCGCGGTGCTTTTATGAATCTGCCGCCGCTCCAGATAATCCCGGACGGCGCCGCCCTCGGGCTGCTGGAGAAGACGGTGATAGAACCGGGCGGCGTCCCGGTTCAGATCCAAAAGCCGCTGGCGGCGGCGCCCGGCCTCCCGGTCGCCCTCTTCCGCCGGCATCTCCAGTCCCGCCCGCTTGGCCAGAAAGCGCACCGCGTCGAGAAAGGGGAGGTTCTCCTCCTCCATGATGAAGTTGATGACGCCGCCGCCCCGCTTGCAGCCGAAGCAGTAGTATATCTGCTTGTCCGGCGAAACGGAGAAGGAGCCGGTTTTCTCACTGTGGAAGGGACAGAGGCCGAAGAGGTTGGAGCCCCTGCGGGTCAGCTGGACGTAGCTGCTCACCACGTCCACAATGTCGCACCGGGCCACCAGCTCGTCCATAAAATTCTGCGGTAAGGCCAAGCGTTTGTCCCCTCCTTTCGGTCAGTTTAGCCAAAATATGCTTCGGTCATACCGAAAAAGTGAGAAACACGGCTGAGTCGGTATTCTGGCGATGCTTTTATATACGCCGCGGCTTCCGGATTTCCTCTTTTTTTCCGGATTTTTTTGAAAACTTTCGGGAAGGGCTTTACAGGCCGGGGAGAAGCGCTTAAAATAGGAGGGAACAAAGGAAGGAGGACCGCCATGCCCATTGAATTGTGGACGGCCCGGATGGAGCGCCCCCTGTCGGACCCGGAGCGGGAGGCCATCCTGCCCCTGC
>CAQVQZ010000304.1 GCA_948902155.1 uncultured Oscillibacter sp. | reverse complement strand
AAGGCGGACCTGGAGAAGCAGATCGCCGAGGACCGGGAGAAGGACGCCCAGCGGGGCTTTGAGGACGCCCTGATGGAGCAGGTGGCGGAGGGCATCACCGCCGACATTCCCGACGTCATGGTGGAGAACCAGGCCCGCCAGTTCCTGGAGAACTTCCGGACCCAGGTGGCCCAGCAGGGCATTCCCTATGACCAGTATCTGGAAATGACCGGCATGCAGGAGTCCAAGCTGCTGGAGGATGCGAAGGAGCCTGCCCTGCGCCAGGTGAAAATGGATCTGGCCGTCCTGGCCATCATCAAGGCCGAGGGCATCGAGGCCGGCGACGAGGACGTGGAAGCGGAATACAAGAAGATGGCGGAGCAGTTCGGCATGGATGTGGAGATGGTGAAAAAATACATCCAGGCTGATCAGATCAAGGATCAGGTCTGCAGCCGCCGGGCCGTGGACGTGGTGGTGGAGAACGCCGTTGCCGTCAAGCCGGAGGAGAAGCCCGCCGGGGAAGCCGCCGGCGAGGAGGCCCCCGCCGAGGAGAAGAAGCCCGCCCGGAAGCCCCGGAAGAAGAAGACCGAGGCCGCCGAGGGCGAGGAGGCTCCCGCCGAGGAGAAAAAGCCCGCCCGGAAGCCCCGGAAGAAGAAAACCGAGGACGCCGAGGAGCCGAAGGACGCCGAATAAGCCGAATCTTTACTTGCGGATTCACAGATTCGACACATTCGCCCATGATGCTTGTGGTATGATGTGCGAATGACAGACTGGCGGAAGAGCAGGCGGTCTGTTGGCGGGACGGAGGATGGCGCCCGCAGGCGCCCTGCCGTACCCGGCCGTTTCCTGCGGCGGCTCATGGCGCAAAAGAGGGTTCGCGTCCTCTTCCGCGTCTGCCAGCTTGCCGGAGGATTTGTTCAGCCCGTCAAAAAGGAGTTTTGGCGGGCTGAAGGGCTGTCCGCCGGGTGTGCGCGTTTTCCGGCGGAAGCGGCGTTACAAAAGACTGGAGGTTTTCAAAGTGAGTTTAGTTCCTTACGTAGTAGAGCAGACCAACCGGGGGGAGCGGTCCTATGACATTTTTTCCCGGCTGCTGAACGACCGGATCGTCTTCCTGGGGGAGGAGGTCAACGCCACCACGGCCAGCCTGATTGTGGCCCAGCTGCTGTATCTGGAGGCCCAGGACCCGGACAAGGACATCCAGCTGTATATCAACAGCCCCGGCGGCTCTGTGACCGACGGCATGGCAATTTACGACACCATGCAGTATGTCAAATGCGACGTGTCCACCATCTGCGTGGGCATGGCGGCCAGCATGGGGGCCTTCCTCCTTTCCGCCGGGGCCAAGGGCAAGCGCATCGCCCTTCCCAATGCGGAGATCATGATCCACCAGCCTTCCGCCGGCACCCAGGGCCAGATCACCGACATGGCCATCCACCTCAAGCGGCTGGAGACGATTAAAAAGCGGATGAACCGCATTCTTGCGGAGAACACGGGCCGCTCCATCGAGGAGGTCACCGACGCCTGTGAGCGGGACAACTTCATGAGCGCCGAAGAGGCCAGGGAATTCGGCCTGATTGACAAGATTCTGATCAACAAGGAAGAGAAGAAGGACGAGGCGTGAAAAGCTGCCCCCATCCCCTATAGAGAACTGAGGTAGAAACCATGAACGACGACGGCAAGAAAACCCTGCGATGTTCCTTCTGCGGAAAGCATGAGCAGCAGATCCACCGCATGATACAAGGTCCCGGCGTGCGCATCTGCGACGAGTGCGTCCATTTGTGCATGAGCATTTTGAACGACGGCTTTGAGCCCGACGCCCCCGCGCTGGAGGATCTGCCGGATCAGCTGCCCACGCCCCGGGAGATCAAGGATGTGCTGGACCAGTATGTCATCGGCCAGGAGGAGGCGAAAATCGCCCTCTCCGTTGCGGTGTACAACCACTATAAGCGCATTTTCTTCGGCGGGGACGAGGACGTGGAGCTCCAGAAGAGCAACATCCTCATGCTGGGGCCCACGGGCTCCGGAAAGACGCTGTTCGCCCAGACCCTGGCCAAAATTTTGAAGGTGCCCTTCGCCATCGCCGACGCCACCACCCTGACGGAGGCCGGCTATGTGGGCGACGACGTGGAGAATATCCTTCTCCGGCTGCTCCAGGCCGCTGACTTCGACGTGGAGCGGGCGGAGCACGGCATCATCTATGTGGATGAAATCGACAAGATTGCCCGGAAGAGCGAAAACACCTCCATCACCCGGGACGTCTCCGGCGAGGGCGTGCAGCAGGCGCTGCTGAAAATCGTGGAGG
>CAQVQZ010000303.1 GCA_948902155.1 uncultured Oscillibacter sp. | reverse complement strand
CTTCATCCGGTCGATGCCCCACTTGGGCACCCAGCGGACGGCGTCGGCGGCGGCGCAGGCCTCGTCCTTGAAGCTGTCCACGGAGCAGAACCACTGGGGGGTGGCCCGGAAGATAATGGGGCTCTTGCAGCGCCAGCAGTGGGGATAGCTGTGGACAATGTCCTCAGAGGCGAAGAGCATGCCGCTCTCCTGCATGTCCGCGAGGATGACGGGGTTACTTTCGTCGGTGGTCATGCCGGCGTACTTTCCGGCGTAGTCCGTGTGCCTGCCCTGGTCGTCCACGGGGACCACCATCTCCATGCCGTACCGGCGGCAGGTCTGGTAGTCGTCCGCGCCGAAGCCCGGGGCCGTGTGGACGCAGCCCGTGCCGCTGTCCATGGTGACGTAGTCCGCCAGCAGCAGGCGGGAGGTCTTGGGCAGGAAGGGATGGTCCGCCAGCATGTTCTCGAAGAAGCTGCCGGGGTGAGTCTCCACGATCTCCCAGGAGTCGAAGCCCCCCAGGCCCATGACCTTCTCCGTCAGGGCCTCCGCCATGATATAGTGCTCGCCGTTGGGCGCCTTCACCACGGCGTAGCTCTCGGCGGGGTGGAGGGCGATGGCCAGGTTGCCGGGGAGGGTCCAGATGGTGGTGGTCCAGATCACGAAGAAGAGCTTGCTCTTGTCAAAGGCCCCCAGCCTACCCAAATCGTCGTGCATGGGGAACTTCACGTAGACGGTGGTAACGGGGTCCTCCTGGTACTCGATCTCGGCCTCCGCCAGAGCCGTCTCGTCGTGGGGGCACCAGTACACGGGCTTCAGGCCCTTGTAGATATAGCCCTTCTTGTACATGGCCCCGAAGACCTTCACCTCCTCGGCCTCGAAGCCGGGGTCCATGGTGAGATAGGGGTGGTCCCAGTCGCCGACGACGCCGATGCGCTTAAAGGCGTCCCGCTGGACGTCCACATAGTGGGCGGCGAAGTCGTGGCAGGCGGACCGGAAGTCGGGAATGCTCATGGCCTTGTGGTTCAGCTTGTTCTGCTTGATGATGTTGGATTCGATGGGCATTCCGTGGTTGTCCCAGCCGGGGATATAGGGGGTGTAATAGCCCCGCATGGCGTAGGACCGGGTGATGATGTCCTTGATGGCCTTGTTCATGGCCGTGCCCATGTGGATGGACCCGTTGGAGAACGGGGGGCCGTCGTGGAGGTTGAAGAGGGGCTTGCCCTCGTTCTTTTTGAGAAGCTCGTGGTAGACGTCCTCCGCCTCCCAGCGCTTCAGCATCTCCGGCTCCCGCTTGGGCAGGCCCGCCCGCATGGGGAAGTCGGTCTTCGGCAGGTTGATGGTCTTGTTGTAGTCCATTTTGTATTACTCCTTTATAATATTGCTATTTGTATTTAAAAATCTGGATCAACCTAAAAATAGAAGTCGGTCCGCCAGGGCCCGTCTCCGCAGGTGTTCTGAGACACCTTGTCGATGCTCCACGCCCCGGCCTCCGGTTTCAGCTCAAAGCGGCAGTCGCTGCCGAAGCCGTCGAAGGCCCGGACGATCACCACGGCCTTACTCCTGCTTTTCATGGTGAAGAGGATCTCCGCCCCGCCCTTCAAGCAGGCGAAGTCCGCCGGGTCCCCCATGCTCTGGCAGCAGCCCCGGCGCCGGGCCAAGAGCTTTTCCGTACAGCGGGGGTCCAGCAGGGCCGTGTAAGCCTCGCGGTAGCGTTCCCACAGGGCCGTGCTGTTGGGGTGGGCCTGGGTAGCGTAGATTCCGCCGGGGCGCGACGCCTTCTGCGCTTGGTCCCGGGCATAAAATTTTTCCTCCAAGGCGCAAAGGTCCCCCAGCAGCCCGATCAAGGGCGGGACGATGTCCGCCGCCAGGGGTTGGAATTTCTCCGGCGTGTCCACAAAAACCAGCTTGATATGGGCCGGCAGCTCCACTTTCAACGCCTCCTTTTTGTATAATAGACAGAGATAATACGGTGCGTATTCGTGCTTCGCCAGAGAATCAAAAAACGCGCCCCGTCTCCCCAAGAGACAGGGCGCGCGCTGCGCACTGCGGTACCACTCTTCTTGCCGCCCCCTTGCGGGAAGCGGCCCCTCTGCGCCCGCCAACACGGGCCGACGGAGTAACGCCCGTCACACGTCCACACCTACTGACCCGCAATACCATGAAAAGGAAGGATTTTCATGGCGGCCGACGTGCCATGCGCGCCGGCGCGGTTCACAAGAATCCAACGCGCCTCCGGCGCTATAAAAAATCAGGCACAATCTGATTTTTAATGGATTCTGGAGCAGTTCTCTAAAATAATGAGAAAAAAGGAAGCGAGGGCGGGAATTGCAGGGC
>CAQVQZ010000302.1 GCA_948902155.1 uncultured Oscillibacter sp. | reverse complement strand
TGGGACATGCCCACTTTTTTGCCGATGATCGCTTTCATGTAGGTTCCTCCTTAAATTCAGGTTATTGGTTGGGCGAGGCGGCCATTGGGAACCGTTGCTCGGCCAACTTGACCCGTCTGCCTCGATAGGGCGGCAGACTGCGGTACAAACATGGTAACAGGGGCTTACAGCTTAATCTCAATCTCCACGCCGGCGGGGAGCTCCAGGGCCATCAGGGCCTCCACGGTCTTGGGGGAGGACTTGGTGATGTCGATGAGCCGCTTGTGGGTCCGGCGCTCGAACTGCTCCCGGCTGTCCTTGTGCTTGTGGACGGAGCGCAGGATGGTGATGATCTCCTTCTTGGTGGGCAGGGGGATGGGGCCGGAGACTTCCGCGCCGGTGCGCTTGGCGGTCTCCACGATCTTCTCCGCGCTCTGGTCGATCACCTGGTGGTCATATGCCTTCAGGCGGATGCGAATCTTTTCTTTCTGTGCCATGTTCAGGTTCCTCCTAATTCGTACGTCGTTTTTCCAAGTCTCGACGACCTACGGCGAGAGAAATTTTTCTGTCCGCGCTGCCGTGCGTATCATTCCAGCTCACGAAAAAACCGGCGCTCAGCGGGGCCGGTTCCGTCATGGCGCGGCGATCTACGCGCGCGTACAGACCTTTCTCAGCCGCCCGATTATCGGACATACTCCCCGGAAGTTACCTCTTTCGAGCAATCTCCCGGTTCATCGCGGTCGCGCGGCGACAGGCAGTCCCTTTCGCCGCATGCTCGTATATAATAATGGAATTCCACCGCCGTGTCAAGAGAAATTTTGCCGGAATTCACCCTTTTTTCATGGTTTTTTCCAAAAGGCCCCCGGCGTTTTGACGGCGGAGGCCGGCGCCCTTCAAATTCCGGGGCTCTCGGCGTCCCTCCGGCCGGCGGCGGAGGCCCTTATACATTAAATATACTTCCGGCGGCATGCCCTGCGGGCGGCGGGAACCGCCGCGGCTCGGAGCTCCGCCGCCCCGGGGCGCGCCCTTTTCGAAGGAAACCGGGGGAAACCCGTTGACAATCCCGCCCCGGGCGGATAAAATAAAGTGGTTATGCTGGAACCCCAAACAGGAAAGGAACGGAAACGCTATGGATAAGAGACAAGTGGACGCCATCACCGCCCGGGACGCGGACTTCGCCCAATGGTACACCGACGTCTGCAAAAAGGCGGAGCTGATCGACTACACCTCCGTCAAGGGCATGTTTATTTACCGGCCCTACGGCTACGCCATCTGGGAGAACATTCAGAACGAGCTGGACCGCCGCTTCAAGGAGACGGGCCACGAAAACGTCTACCTTCCGGTGCTGATCCCCGAGTCCCTCCTCCAGAAGGAGAAGGACCACGTGGAGGGCTTCGCCCCGGAGTGCGCCTGGATCACCGTGGGGGGCAGCGAAAAATTAGAGGACCGGCTCTGTGTCCGCCCCACCTCCGAGACGCTCTTTTGCGAGCACTACGCCAATATCATCCACTCCTGGCGGGACCTCCCGAAGCTCTATAACCAGTGGTGCAGCGTGCTGCGGTGGGAGAAGACCTCCCGCCCCTTCCTCCGGCACCGGGAGTTCCTTTGGCAGGAGGGCCACACCATGCACGCCGACGAGGCGGAGGCCCGGGAGGAGACCATGCGGATGCTGAACGTCTACGCGGACTTCATGGAAAACTTCCTGGCCATGCCCGTCCTCCGGGGCCGGAAGACGGACAAGGAGAAGTTCAAGGGCGCCGAGGAGACCTACACCGTGGAGTGCATGATGCACGACCACAAGGCCCTCCAGGCGGGCACCAGCCACTATTTCGGCGACGGCTTCGCCAGGGCCTTCGACATCACCTACACCGGGAAGGACAACCAGCTCCACCACCCCCACCAGACCAGCTGGGGCGTCTCCACCCGGATGATCGGCGGCATCATCATGACCCACGGGGACGACAACGGCCTGGTGCTGCCCCCCCGGGTGGCCCCCATCCAGGCGGTGGTCATCCCCGTGGCGGCCCACAAGCCCGGCGTGCTGGACGCCGCCGCCGCCCTGCGGGACCGGCTGAAGGAGGCGGGCGTCCGCTCCAGGATGGACGATTCCGACAACTCCCCCGGCTGGAAGTTTGCCGAGTACGAGATGAAGGGCGTGCCCCTCCGGGTGGAGATCGGCCCCAAGGACATGGAGAAGGAGCAGTGCGTGGTGGCCCGCCGGGACACCGGCGAGAAGGTGACGGTCCCCCTGGCGGAGCTGGAGGAGACGGTGAAGAAGCTCCTGGACGCCGTGCATGACAGCATGTACGCCATGGCCCTTCAAAACCGGGAGGACAACACCTTC
>CAQVQZ010000301.1 GCA_948902155.1 uncultured Oscillibacter sp. | reverse complement strand
TCCGGGCCGTGCCCACGGCGATGGCCCCGGAGGTCACCAGAATGACCTCGTGCCCCCCGCCGCTGAGGTCCGCCAGCACCCGGACCAGCCGCTCCATGCTCCGGAGATCCAGACTGCCGGAGCTGTGGGTCAGGGTGGAGGTGCCCACCTTGACCACAATGCGTCGTTTGTTTCGAATCACGATTCCCTCCCGCCCCACGGGCATGATGTTGCCCCCAGTATAGCACGCCGGAACGGAAAAGAAAAGCCCCCCGGCGGGAGGTTTCGGGCGCGGGGCCCGGTCCCCTGACCGGGCCGCTGCCTGCGGGGGCGGGCTTTGTCCCCGCCCGCTCCGCCGGGCCCCGGGGCCCCTGCTTACCGCCGCTTCCGGCCCGCCCGGATGACGGCGCAGAGAAACAGCGCGCCCAGGGCCGTCTCGCCAAGCAGCTCGGCGGTGCGGAAGCCCACCACAAAGCTCAGAGCCGTCTGCGCCGCAACGACCGCCGCCACCGCCAGGAGCGCGATCCCGATGCCCTTCATCATATCCTTCATCTCTGTTTCCTCCGTTTCTGTTTTCTGTCCTTCCGGAACTGCACTCAGTATAGCGCGGCGGGGCCGGGGCTGCCATCGATTTGCCTTACAGTTTGGCCCGCTGCCTTACAATGCCGTAAGATTTCGGGATGCGTAATTTCCGGAAAACCGGAAAAGCTACTTCCACAAAAAGGAGGTATCGCACCATGACCAAAACCACCAAGCCCGCCCAGGCGGAAGACGATACACAAAAGGAAGCCGCCCAGTCCATCCTGGACTTCGGCTCCGCCATGACGGCCACGCCCCACGGGAACATCTACTGCCTCACCATCATCGGCCAGATCGAGGGCCACATGACCGCCCCCTCCGGCACCAAGACCACGAAGTACGAACACGTCCTCCCCCTCCTCGCCAAGCTGGAGGAATCCGACGAGGTGGCGGGGGTCCTCTTCCTCCTGAACACCGTGGGCGGGGACGTGGAGGCGGGCCTGGCCATCGCGGAGCTCATCGCCGGGATGACCAAGCCCACCGTCTCCATCGTCCTGGGGGGCAGCCACTCCATCGGCGTGCCCCTGGCGGTGGCGGCCCGGCGGAGCTTCGCCGTGCCCTCCGCCGCCATGACCATCCACCCGGTGCGCATGAGCGGCACCGTCATCGCCGCCCCCCAGACCTACAGCTACTTCCAGCGGCTTCAGGACCGAATTGTGGCCTTTGTCGCTGGGCACAGCCGCATCGGCGCCGGGGACTTCCAGGACCTGATGCTGAAAAAGGACGACATGGCCGCGGACGTGGGCAGCGTGATCTACGGCGAGGAGGCGGTAAAGCTGGGCCTCATCGACCAGGTGGGGGGCCTCTCCGACGGCCTCCGCTGGCTCTACGGCGAGATCGACGCCGGGAAGAAAAAGCGGAGGCGCAAGAGCTCCGATGCCTGACGGCAGCGCTCCGGGCTTCGTGCCCGGAGCTTTTATCTGTCATTCTGTAAAATATACTTGACAAATAGCCCGCTAAGTATTACACTGTCCTCACAATCCAAAAACAAGGGACCGGGAGGACATTTTATGAACCGCTTTCAAAAGGTATACAGCCAGGGGGCCATCGACGTCATGGAGATCTGGGTGGACACGGAGACCGGCGTCCACTATGTGTTCCACAGGAACGGATCTGCGGCGGGCTTCACGCCGCTGCTGGACCCGGAGGGCAGGCCGGTCGTAACCCGCGGATAGCACAGGAGGAGGGATCTTTATGGACCACTATCATATCGGCATAGCGCTGGGCATATCCGCCGGACTCCTGGCGGGGCTGCTGTTTGTGGCGCTGCTTTTCAAGAAAAAGATTCTGGACATGCACTTCGACGAGCGGCAGGAGCTGGCCCGGGGCAAGGCGTTCCAGTACGGCTTCCTCACCCTCCTCGCCACCACCTATGCCTACGGCGTCTCGGACATACTGTTCGGTCGGTGGTGCGACGTGCTGGCGGGCGTTTCCATCTGCCTGGCCGCCGGCCTGTGCGTGTTCGCCGTCACCTGCATCCTGAAGGACGCCTATCTCAGCCTCCGGGAAAAGCCCTGGGTGGTCATGACCATGTTCGCTCTGCTGACCCTCTTGAACCTGGGCTTCGGCGTCATGCACGGCCTCCACGGGGAGCTGGTGGAAGACGGCGTGCTGACCTTCCGGGCGGTAAACCCCATCATTGGGACGGCTACCTTGGTCATTCTCATCGTATACATCATCAATCACCTCCTCCGCTCCCGGGAAGAGGAGGCGGAATGAAGAACCTCCGCCTCAAGGCCGCCCGAGCCGCCCTGGACATGAGCCAGCAGCAGCTGGCGGACGCGGTGGGCGTCTCCCGCCAG
>CAQVQZ010000300.1 GCA_948902155.1 uncultured Oscillibacter sp. | reverse complement strand
CCGTCGGCCTTGTTCATGTTCAGGACAGCGTGGGCAGTGGTGCCGGAACCGGCGAAGGAATCAAGGATGAACGCCGCCCAGGACGTCTCCAGCCAATGCGTCACGGAGCACCGGCCCTATGACCACATGGCCCTCATCCGTTACGGCTGGCCTCACGCCGGGATGTATAACCTCACGGTGTTCGGCTTCAGCGAAGGGCCGGACGTGGCTGGGATCGCCGTCAACGACTGGATCAACTCTCCGGGGCACCTTCAAACCATGCTGCTGGCGGAAGCGTCCCATGTCGGGACCGGAGTCACCTTCGACGGCGGCAGGGTCTACTGCTACATGGTCGTGGGCGACCCCACCGACCGTAATCCTTACGAATAAATCTCCCTGGAACAACCTCACACCACACGGAGGCCCATTGGCAAAACGCCAATTCCTGTGATTATGAGGTGGAAGTCATCACTCACGACCAAAGCGGAGACATCGCCGGGGCGGTCGCTCAGAACGCCCAGATGGGCGCCGGGGACCAGGGCATCATGTACGGCTTCGCCTGTACGGAAACGCCCCAGCTCCTCCCCCTGCCTGTGGTCCTGGCACATCGCCTGACCCTGACGCTCTCCAACGCCCGCAAGCTGGGGACCATCCAGGGCCTCGGCCCGGACGGCAAGGCCCAGGTGTCTGTGGAGTATCGCAAGGGCAGGCCCGAGCGGATCGCCGCTGTGGTTCTCTCCTGCCAGCACGCCGAGGCCAAGGACCTGGAGGAACTGCGGAAGGAGATCAGCCGCCACGTCATCGTCCCCGCCCTGCGGGATCTCTACCCCGACCACGAAACGGAGGTCCTCATCAACCCCTCCGGGCGCTTCGTCCTGGGCGGCTTTGAGGCCGACACCGGCCTGACGGGCCGGAAGCTGATGGTGGACACCTACGGCGGTCTCATCCCCCACGGAGGCGGGGCGCTGTCCGGGAAGGACGCCTCCAAGGTGGATCGGAGCGGGACCTACATGGCCCGGTATGTCGCCAAGAACATCGTGGCTGCCGGATTGGCGGAGCGCTGCACCGTCAGCCTCGCCTACGCAATCGGCAGGGCCGAGCCCGTGGCCGTGGACGTCGATACCCACCAGACCGGGCTGTACTCGGAGGACCCGCTGGAGCGGGCGGTCCGAAAGGCGTTCGACCTGACGCCCGGAGGTATCATCCGCGCCCTGGGCCTGGACAAGCCCATCTCCGCCCGTTACTGCAATTACAGACACTTCACCCGCCAGGACGCCCCCTGGGAGCGGGCGGACCGGGCCGCCGCTCTGGCGGATATCTGCAAGGAGGAGAAGAAATGAGCGGAGACACCCCCGTCAATATCTTCGGCGTTCTGGCCTTTCCCAACGACGAGGACGGACGGCTGGTCCGCTTCATCGACAGCGATTACAACACCCTCTTCCATGTGCCGGACGGAGAGAATATCATCCTCACCACCTTCGGCGACGACCGGAAGGTCCTCCCCTGCCGGTACATCGACGCCGTCCACGCCCGGATCGGCGGCGAGACTTGGCACATCTGCGAATTCGCTGAAGCACAGGAGCAGCGCGGAGCGGTCTATGCTCCCGAGCATCCCAGAGAGGGCGATATCTGCGACACCTATACCATCTACCAGCTCAATCGCGTCATACGCCTTCATGCCCTACGAGCAGGCGAAGGCCAAGCTGCGCATGGCCCATTACCAGCGGGCCTACCGGGGCGTTCTCGCCCCCAAGGTCACCCTGGAGGCTTTGTACGCCAAGCACAACCGGGGCAGCCGCCCCTTCGGACAGCGGATGCGGTCCCTGTCCATGAGCGACGTGGTGGTGCTGAACCGGGGCGGACAGGAGAAAGCATATTATGTAGACAGATACGGCTTCCAGGAGGCAAAGTGGTTCCTGAACCCGCCCATTCGGAAGCGGAAACCGCCCTGTCAGGAGCGCTGATATGAGAGGACCACTGTTCGGGGAAAGTGCTGGATATCTGCCGCGGGTCGTGGTATGGTGTTCGGCTTGAAAAGGAGGGACCACATTATGAGTGGCGGCAGCCCGAAAGAAATTCGCTTCATTGACCGTTTTTACAACACGCTGTTCATGCTTCCCGACGGAGGACGCATTATCCGCACAACTCTCAGGGGAGTCCAGGAAACGCTTACCTGTAAGTACACTGGCCCCTGTCACGCGCTTATTGGCGATCAGGAATACCATATCTGCCAATTCGCTGAGATTCAGGAACACCATGGGGCCGTTTACGCGCCGGAACACCCCAGGGAGGGCGATATCTGCGATACCTACAGTATCTACAGTCCCAAGTACCTTTTCCATCAGCCCAATACGCCGCCGAGTATCGCGGATTTTAAAAAAGT
>CAQVQZ010000299.1 GCA_948902155.1 uncultured Oscillibacter sp. | reverse complement strand
CGTCGGAGAGGTTGTTCACCGCGTCGGCCACCACGGCGATGGACCCGGAGGCCAGCCCCGCCAGCAGCTTTCCCAGGAACAGCAGCAGATTCAGGAAAATGCCCACGCTCCCGCAGAGGACGCCGTACCCCTTGCGCAGCTGAGCGGGGGATTTCCCCTCGGGCTTCAAAAAGACGCGGGCCAGTATGGAGATCATGAGGATGCTCCTTTCCGTAAGGATTTTGGGGGCAAATACCCCCCAGGATATGCGGGGCGGCGGCAGGCTGCCACCGGCGCTCCGCGAAAAGCCTCCGCCCTTCCGGCGGCGACCGCCGTTCCTATTGTTTTCCCGGCAGGACCAATTTCATGTGGCAGCAAAGATCGTCCAGGTCCCGGTCCGTGGCGGCGGGCACCCGGAGCTTGGCCCCGCAGTCCCGGCAGATGAGGTCCACGGCGGAACGGCGGATTTCCATGCCGTAGCGGGCGCTGCCGCAACCGCAGGTAATCCCCCCGGGGCGGGAGGCAATGTCCCGCAGCTCGGAGAGGACCTCGTACATAATGACATTGTCCACGAAGGCCGCGTCCTCCCCCTGGCGCTGCTCCTTCTCCGCCAGGACGGCCAGCTCCCGCAGCTGCTTCTCCACGGTTCCCTCAGGGCCGATGAAGCAGCAAAACTGCTTGGTCCCGGCGCAGGCCAGGGCCGTGCCCCCCTCCAGCACCCGTTCCGGCGGGCATACGGCGGTATGGGTCCGGCCGCAGAGGCCGCAGGGGACCGAGAGGCGGTACCGCTCCCCGTCAAACCCGATCTGCAGGGCGGAGCCGCCGCAGTCACAGTCCACCTCCGCGCCGGAGGCCTCCAGGGCAAACACAGAGCGGGACTTCATCACGGGTTTCCCGCACTTGGGACAGAGATAGCCGAAGGTCCGCATCTCCTCACGCATGGCAAAGCACCTCGTCCGAACCGCCCCGGCAAATCGCCCGGCGGCGGTGTAGTTAGAATTTAAAGTATACCATAAAGCAGAGCGTCCGTCCAGCATTTTCCGCTGAAATGCAAATATAAATGGAACCGGCGCCGCCGTTTCCGCGCCGCCTCTTGACAAACCTCGGCCATCTATGTATAATAAGCCTAGATGGCCGATGTATTTTGGAAGGAGGGACGGCATGAAAATCAACAAGAGCCTGACGAGCGGCAGCACAACCCTGCTGGTTCTCTCGCTGCTTTCGGGGGAAGAGATGTACGGCTACCAGATGATTACCGAGCTGGCCCGGCGGTCCAGCCACGTCTTCGACTTAAAGGAGGGAACCCTGTACCCCATCCTCCACGGCCTGGAGGCGGAGGGGCTGGTCAGCGTCCGGGAAAAGAAGTCCCCGGAGGGTCGGAGCCGGAAGTACTACCGCATCACCCGGAAGGGCCGCAGGGCCCTGGACGCCCGGAAGGAGGAGTGGGTCACCTTCCGGGAACAGGTGGACGCGGTGGTAAACAGCGCCTCCTTGGCGTGAGGGGGGCGGTGCCATGCGCAGCAATTTTCAAATCTGGGTGAACGCCGTGTGCGAACAGGTCCGCTTCCGGCCGGACCACCGGAGCATCGAGTTTGAGCTTCGAGACCACTACGAGGAGCACGTCCGGGACCTCCTCCGCCTGGGCCGCCCCCGGGAGCTGGCGGAGGAGCGGGCCCTGGCCGCCATGGGAGACGCCCAGGAGGTGGGCCGGGCCCTGGACAAGGTACATAAGCCCTGGCTTGGCTGGCTGTGGGAGGCCAGCCGGGTTTTCCTCCTGGCCGCCGCCCTGCTGCTGGCCTGGAAGGTCTGGGAAAACGACTACTACACCCGTTCCCTGGTGGACCGCACCTGGGACCAGCTCATCTGGTCCGCCCCCTCCGCCGCCGGTTATGCCGCCACGGACTATCTGGGCCTCTGGCTGGTCCCCGGGGAACCGGAGGTTTACCTGGAGCCCTATGAAGAGACTCCCCGTCCCGGGGAAACCCGGGTCCAGGTTCCCCTGACCCTCTGGGTGGAGACTCGGGACGTGTTCTTTGACGACCTTGTGGGCTTGTATGAAAACCTGAACATCACTGCCGACGGCCGGCTTCTTCACCGGGGAGCCTATCGCGAGGACGATTCCCCTTTGAACAGCGGGTATTGGACGTTCTATTATGGAGATGATGGCCCTCAAATAGGCTGGACCCGTTACCGGGATGAGCTGCGCCTGGTCCTGGACCGTCCGCCCCGCCGGGTGGAGATCACCCATCCCCGGTGCGATTGGACCCTGACGGCGGAATGGGAGGGCGCGGCATGAGGCACTGGAACCGGGGACGGAAAACCGTCCGGAATTTCCTCCTGGCCCTTCTTCTGGCCTTTCTGCTTTACGCCTCCCAGGGCTTCCC
>CAQVQZ010000298.1 GCA_948902155.1 uncultured Oscillibacter sp. | reverse complement strand
CGCCGGTCCCACCGGCCCCACCGGGGCCCCGGGACCCAACCCCACGGCCATCGCCTCCTACGCCTCCAACACCCGGGGCAACAGCGTCGGCCTCGGCGACGATGATTTCATCGTCTTTCCGGATGTGTCGGTCCTCTGCCCGGAGATCCCCCTGGGCGAATCAAGCTCGATGCTCGGGGAAAAGTCGCTGTTCTACGTGAAGGAGGCGGGCACCTATCAGATCTCCTACCGTGTAACCCTCAGCGCCCCCTCCGTCCGGCCGGTGGGGACCCGGCTGTTGATCTCCAGCGCCGACGACTATGAGGGCGTCATCGCCCCCACGATGGGCGCCCAACAGTTTGAATGCACGATCACGATGGCCTTGCCGGAGCGCACCACGATCGAGCTTCAGGCTTACACCACGACCCCCGACATCCCCGGCGTGGGCGGTCTCCCCGGCGTGGGCAATGTCCAGCTGGCCAGCGGCGCCTCGGGCGCTTCCATGCTGGTCGTCCGGCTGGGCGACTGAGCGGGGCCATCCTTCCGAACCGATAGAGAGAACAGGCTCCCGCCGGTTTTACCGGCGGGAGCTCTCGGTTTGTCGATGGAGTCTGCTTTTAGCGTTCGGAGCGGATTTGTTTTGACAACCGGTATGATTTGATCCCTGAATCATTACATCCGTCAACCCTTCAGCCCTCAGTCCTCCTGCTTCATTTTCTCTGAACAGCGTCAAAAGGTTCTCAGGAGCGGAACCGATTTCCAGCAGGACGGCGTCCGGTACACGCTGGGGGACCTGCTGAAGAAGGCTACACGGTTACCGCCCATTACACAGGAACCGTCAGCCGGATCACCTTGAACAAGACTCGGTATGTGGCTATTTTTGAGGGCGGCGGGCCCACCGTCGACATCATCCCCACGGAAACGTCCCCCGGCTCCGGCCTCCACAAGCGGGCTTACCTGTTGGTCCTCCTGGGTGTGATCGCGCTGGCGGGCGGCGGCAGGGGGACCGCTGTGTTTCTGAAGCGGCGGCATGAAGCCGGAGAGGAGAAAACGTAATGAAAAATGTCCGCTTTTTGCCTCAGTCGCGGCTCTGGCCCGGTTGGTTTCCGCTGGGGCGCTGGAATACACCATGGAGGTCCCCGGCATTTTGCCGGAAGGCGGCGGAAGCGCCTGCCGGGCAACTCTGACTCCGTTGTAATTGCGTCCGGTATCCGGCCGGCAGTTCGGGGGGACTATTTCCGAAGTTGAAATGGAGAGGGGAAAAATTTTGCTCGAAACAATTTTGGGGTTCCTGCACGCGCCCTTCCTTCCCGTCGAATTCCTCTTCTGCGTTTCTCGACAAGTTAGGCCTGCCGGAATACTCCGGCAGGCCTTTTCGCTCTCTTTATCCCAGCCAGCTGAAGAGTCCCCCGGACTCTTCCCCGCCTTCCAACAAAATGCCGGCGGCCTCCAGCATCTGGGCCGCGTCTGCCCGGGTCACTGCCTGCTCCATGGATTGGCTGCCGAAGCTCCCGGCAGAGAGGACGCTGACCGCCTCCATGTTGCCCACGGCCTGAGCCGCCCAGGAAGGAGCCGCCCCCCGGTCCGCATACCACACGTCCAAATCCACATCTCCCAGATCCAGCACCCGGTCCAGGATCGTGGCTGCTTCATTAAAGGTGACCGTTTCGTCCCCTCGGAAAGCCACGCCCTCCGCAGTGGAGCTGCCGCGGATCACTCCGTCCGCCGCACCGGCGGCGGCGTAAGCTTTCGCCCAGGTGGGGATGGCAGAATCATCGCAGAAACCCGTCATGGTGACGCCAGTCACTTCCCGTCCTGCGGTTTCCAGGGCCATGGCGAGAAATTCGCTGCGGCTGACCGGCTGGTCCGGCTGGAAATAATAAAAATCCCCAATCTTCCCGCCGGTGAAAATGCCTTCCTCCGCCAAGGTCTGAGCGGCCCGGGCGGCGGGGCAGCCCTCAATATCGGCGTAGGTAACGCCGGAGCGGGTCTTGTCAATGGCCACACTGACTTTAGCAGGAGCTGAAGCGTGGCCCTGGCTGTCTGTCGCAGTATAGGTGAAGCGGTCGGAACCGGTAATGCCTTCGTCCGGCGTATAGGTGAAGCTGTCGCCCTCAATGACCACCGTACCCTTCCGGGGTTCGTCTACCAGGGCAAAGGTCATCTCATCTCCTTCCGGGTCCGAAGCCAGAAACTGGCCCTGGCCGGGAATATCCCGATAGGTCCGAATCTCCAGGTCCCAGACCTGGGGAGCCCCCTCGGGGGCCTGCGTTTCGTCTTTCTTGCCAAACAGCGCCGAGACGCTGCCCGTCAATAGCACCGCCGTCAGCGCCAGCAGGGCGGCGGCTCTTGTCAGATGGTGTTTCATAGGAAATCATCCTCCTGTATGAATTGG
>CAQVQZ010000297.1 GCA_948902155.1 uncultured Oscillibacter sp. | reverse complement strand
CGCCGTGGGGGCGCATTTTTATGAGAATCTGGAGCACGCCCTCCAGGGCCGCCCGCTGGACTACGTCATCATCAACCACATGGAGCCGGACCACTGCTCCACGCTGGGCGCGGTGCTCCGCACGTATCCCCAGGCCCAGGTGGTTGCCAGCGCCAAGGCCATTTCCATGATCGGCCAGTTCTTTGAGGCCGACGTCACCAGCCGCTGCCTGGCGGTGAAGGAGGGGGACACCCTCTCCACCGGACGGCACCAGTTCACCTTCGTTATGGCCCCCATGGTTCACTGGCCGGAGGTCATGGTGACTTATGACGCCACGGACAAGGTTCTCTTCTCCGCCGACGCCTTCGGCACCTTCGGCGCACTGAACGGCAACATTTTTGCCGACGAGCTGCCCTTTGAGGCGGAGTGGCTCCCCGACGCCCGGCGGTACTACACCAACATTGTGGGCAAGTACGGCGCGCAGGTCCAGACCCTGCTGAAAAAGGCGGCGGGGCTGGATATCCAGTGTGTCTGTCCCCTCCATGGGCCCATCTGGCGGGAGAACATCGGCTGGTTCGTGGAGAAGTACCAGCGCTGGAGCAGCTACACGCCGGAGGACCGGAGCGCCGCCATCTTCTGCGGCTCCATCTACGGCAACACGGTGAACGCGGCGGAGATTCTTGCCGCCCGGCTGGCGGACAAGGGCGTGAAGAACGTGCGGCTCTACGACGTGTCCCACACCCACGTCTCCGAGCTGGTGGCCGAGGCGTTCCGGTGCAGCCATCTGGTCTTTGCCTCCGCCACGTACAACGGCGAGATCTACACCCCCATGGATAATTTTATCCGGGATTTGAAGTCCCATGGGCTGCGGAACCGGACGGCGGCGCTGATCGAAAACGGCACCTGGGCGGCGGTCTCCGGCAAGCAGATGGCGGAGCTGCTGAACTCTATGAAGAACATGACCATTCTGGAGGGCACGGTGAGTTTGAAGTCCTCTGTGAAGGAGGCCCAGCGGCAGGGGCTGGAGGCCCTGGCGGACGCTATTGCGGCGGATATTCTGGGTCAAGCATGAAAAAGAAGGGGACCTGTCGGAAGACAGGTCCCCTTCTTTTGGCGGCGCCAAAGGCAGGCGGCGCGCGGGGACTTCCCCGCGCGCCGCCGTTGTTCGCTTGATCCGCTTAGTCCATGATGTCGACAGAGACCTTGACGCCTTCCCGCTGGGCACGGGAGCGGATCACCGTCCGAATCTCCTTGGCGATGCGGCCCTGCCGCCCGATGACCTTACCCATGTCCTCGGGGGCCACGCGCAGCTCCAGGGTCAGCTCCTGACTTCCCTGGGTCTCCGTGACGGAAACCGCGTCGGGGTTGTCGACCAGATTTCTGGCGATGTAGAGCAGCAAGTCCTTCATGATCCGCCCTCCGGATCAGAGGACATCCACTTTTTTCAGCAGAGCTCTGACGGTATCGGTGGGCTGAGCGCCGGACTTGATCCACGCCTGGGCGCGCTCCGCGTCGATGTTGATGGCGGCGGGAGAGACGCAGGGGTTATACGTGCCGATTTCCTCGATGAAGCGGCCGTCGCGGGGGAAGCGGGAATCCGCCACCACGACGCGGTAGAAGGGGGCCTTCTTCGCGCCCATGCGGCGCAGTCTGATCTTAACCATGCTGTTGTACCTCCAAAATATTTTGATTACAAATTTATTATTTCACCTGGAAAGGTTGAAATCATTTCAGAAGCTGTACCAATAGGTGGCGGTATGCAGATTGGCGAGAAAATTTTTTGTCTGGCAAGGAAAAAACACGCAGGAATCCTGACGGATTTCAAGGGTTTTTGACGCTGTCCAGACGGAAAATTTTCCGTCAAGATGCGTGCCGACGCCTATTGGTACAGCTTCTCAGGTCACCGGAAGCGCTTCTTCCGGCCGAAGCCGTGGAGCCGGGGATTCTTCATGCCGCCCATCTGGGGCATCCGGCCCTTGCTCATCTGCTTGGTGAGCTGCTGCATCATGTCGAACTGCTTCAACAGGCGGTTCACGTCCACCACCTCCAGCCCGCAGCCGGCGGCGATGCGCTTTTTCCGGCTGGCGTTCAGCACCTGGGGGTTCTCCCGCTCCAGGGGCGTCATGGAGAGGATGATGGCCTCCGTGTGGGACATGGCCTTCTCGTCGATGGACGCGCCCTGCATCTGCTTGCCCAGGTTGCCGGGCATCATGCCCAGGAGCTGGCTCAGGTCGCCCATGTTTTTCAGCTGCTGGAGCTGGTCGTAGTAATCTTGCAGAGTAAAGCGGTTTTTCCGCAGTTTTTCCTCGATTTTCGCGGCCTGCTTCTCGTCATAGGCGGCTTCCGCCTTCTCGATGAAGGAGAGCATGTCGCCCATGCCCAGGATGCGGGAGGCCATGCGGTCCGGGTGGAAGGGCT
>CAQVQZ010000296.1 GCA_948902155.1 uncultured Oscillibacter sp. | reverse complement strand
CCGGCAAGGAAAAGACGCGCAGGAATCCTGACGGATTTCAAGTGTTTTTGACGCGATCCGGACGAAAAATTTTCCGGCAAGATGGGTGCCGGCGCCTATTGGTACAGCTTCTTAATCTTTACAGGAAACGAGGCCGTCCGAATGGACGGCCTCCCAGCTTGTCGAAAAACGCATAAAACCGATGCAACGGGAAGGAAGGGTGTGCGCGGGAAACCCAGGAAGGGTTTCCTGCGCCATTTAAATCCCAAGTTTTCAGAACTTTTTTGAAGTTCTGAAAACTTGCTCAGGCTGGCGAAAAATACGTTTTCGCCAGCCTGAAGGCCGTCCGAACGGACGGCCTCCGGTATGTTCTCACTTGTGGTACTTTGTTCCCGCGTTGATCTGGCAGGCCCGGTAAAGCTGCTCCAGCAGCATCACCCGGGCCAGGTGGTGGGGGAAGGTCATGGGGGACATGGAGAGCCGGTCCGCCGCCTGGGCCTTGATGGACGCGTGGAGGCCGAAGGAACCGCCGATGAGGAAGACCGGCCGCGTTTCCCCGCCGCCGCCGGACCAGGCGGCCATGCTTCGGGCCAGCTCCTCGCTGGAGCAGAGCCGCCCCTCCACGCACAGGGCCACCAGGCGGGAGGCGGGGGGAAGCTTCCGCCGGAGGGCCTCCGCCTCCTTTGCCAGGGCGGCGTCGATCTGGGCGGGGGACGGGTTCTCAGGGAGGCGCTCCTCCGGCAGCTCCACCAGGTCCAGCTTGCAGTAGCGGCCGAGGCGCTTGACGTACTCCGCCGCCGCCTCGGCGTAAAATTTTTCCTTCAGCTTCCCGACGCACAGAAGGGTTATCCGCTGCATACCGCCCCTCCCTCCAGCACATAGGCTCCGCTCAGGCTCTCCCGGGGGGCGGCGGAGAGGCGGGGACGGAGCCCCGCGGCCGAAAGCGCCGTCTCCACCGCCCGGAGGGCCATGGCGGGGGTGTTGTTCTCCCGGCTCAGGTGGGCCAGGACGATTTCCCGGGCCCCCGCCGCCGCCAGGGTGACGGCGAAGGCGGCGGCGTCCTCGTTGCGCAGGTGCCCCTCCGGGCCCAGAATGCGCTCCTTCAGGAAATAGGGATAGGGGCCGCTGCGCAGAGTCTCCACGTCGTGGTTGGCCTCCAGCACCGCCAGGGCGACGCCGGGGAGGACGGCCTCCGCCTCCGGCGTCACCACGCCGCTGTCCGTCAGCAGTCCGAAGCCCCCGTCGGGGGTGTCCAAGCGGTAGCCCTGGGAGCCGGGGGCGTCGTGGGAGGTGGGAAAGGGGGTGACGGCGCAGTCCTTCACGGAAAAGGCCCCCTCCGCCTCCCGGAGCCGGTCCTCCAAAAGGACCAGGCGGCGGAGCAGGTCCCGGCCCGCCCTGCCGGAGGCGTAGACGGGGCAGGCCGTGTGCTTCAGCAACGTCTGGAGGCCGGAGATGTGGTCCGAATGGGTGTGGGTGATCAGCACCGCGTCCAGGTCCCCCAGGTCCAGCCCCAGGTCCCGGAGCCCCTGGCGGATGCGGCGGCAGGAGATGCCCGCGTCCACCAAGATCGTTCCGCCCCCCCAGGAGAGGGCCAGCGCGTTCCCGGAGGAACCGCTGGCCAGAGTATGTACCGTCGTCAAACCGCGGGACCTCCTTTGCCCTTCAGCGCGTCGCTGAATTCCTTTAAATCCGCCTTGACCTCCCGGGGGAGGGCGTTGAAGTCCACCCCCCGGACCGCGCCCTCCAGGGCGTAGAGATGGACCAGGCAGACGTTGGGGTACAGGGTTTTCAGACGGAAAAAGACGTCCTTGGCCCCGGCCTCCGCCAGCTCCCCCGGGGAGCGGACGCCCACGGCGGCCAGCTTCCGGGCCATCTCCGGCCCGATGTTCCGCATGGTTGTCAAATCCGGCATGACGTTCCTCCCGCCGCGCTCACAGCTTCATGTACAAGAGCGGATAGGGCCCGCCCTGCTCGTCCGTCTCCGTCCGCTTATAGACGTGGAAGCCCATGTGTTCGTAAAAGCCCCTGGCAAAGAGGTTCTGCTCATTAACGGTGAGCTCTCGGACGCCGTACCGCTCCATGCCGTATTGGAGGAGCTTTTTCCCAAGGCCCGTCCCAATTTCCCTGGGCAGGAGAAAGAGCATCTCCAGCCGCCGACCGTCAATGCCCATAAAGCCCACGGGGAATTCCCTCTCATACTCCGCCACCACCAGGTGAGGAACCTCCCGCAGCGCTTGGGGGACATAGGCGCGGATTGAGGCGATTTCGTCGGGGGAGAGAAAAAAGTGGGTGGCCGTGACGGAGTTCTCCCATACCCACAGGAGATGGTCCATCAGCTTTTCCTCCCGGAAGCGCGCTTCCAATATCCGCATAGGTCCCCCTCCGTGAAAAGCGGGAGACGGAAAGCCCTCCCGTCTCC
>CAQVQZ010000295.1 GCA_948902155.1 uncultured Oscillibacter sp. | reverse complement strand
CAGGCCGATCATGCCGCCGCAGAACATGGCCAGGGTCAGCCGCAGCAGCACGGAGGCCGTGTTGACCTCCCGCAGGAAATCCAATTCGTGTAACACGCCGACTCGCTCCTCTCTCGATATCTGCCCGCCGGGCGAAAGAAAAGGGAAGGAGCGGCGGAAACCGCTTCTTCCATCGCCTGTTCAAAAAATCCGGCGGCAAACGTTTGCGCTGCGGGACTCCCCCGCCGCCGGATTGAGGTATATTATAAACAGCCCTCTTGGATTTGTCAACGTTTTCTGACACAAAAGGCGGCTTTTCAGCGGGTTTGCCAAATAAAAACCCGGCCTTTTGGCATTTTGCCGGAGGGAAAACGGGACTTTTTCTCCATCTCTGCGCAAACGTTGTCCTTCCGGGCTACCGGATTACGGCAAAGTACAGCCACAATCCGAAGGGAATGACAATCTGCAGGGCCAGGATGGCGGGCACGCCGAACCGGAACGCCTTGTGGAGGGTCTTGTGGCGGAAGGCCTTCATGCCGAGCAGGGCCCCGATGCTGCCCCCGGCGGCGGCCAGGAGGAGCAGGTTTTTCTCCGGGATGCGCCGGACGGATTCCTTTTTCTCCTTCCGTTTTGCCTTCCACTTGTCCAGGCCGAAGGCAAAAAAGGTGATGAGGTTGATGAGCGCCAGCCAGCAGAAAAGAAGCCCCCAGGGCGAGCCGATGAGGGCGAAAAGGAAGCCGTTGTGCGCCTCCGGCAGAAAAAGCGCCTTTTCCCGGGACACGGCGGAGAGAAGGGCAATGTTCATCCTATACACCTCATTCCGATCTTGCGGAGGCGGGGCTTTGCCCCCGCCTGTCTCTCAAAAAAACGGACCGGCTGGTCTCCCAGCCGGTCCATTTTAGCACAGGTTTCAATTCTTGGCAAGCCCGGCCAGCTCCGCCGCCGTCCTGGCGGCCAGGCGGGCGTTGTTGAACACCAGCTGGATGTTGCTGTCCAGGGAGCTGCCGCCGGTGAGCTCCTTGATCTTCGCCAGCAGGAAGGGGGTGGTCTCCTTGCCGTGGATGCCCTTGGCCTTGGCCTCGTCCACCGCGTCGGAGATGGCCTTGCCGATGACGTCCGCGTCCATGGAGTACTCCTCCGGGATGGGATTGGTCACCAGCATGCCGCCGCCAAGTCCCATGTCCTGCTTGACATAGAAGGCCTTCGCCAGCTCCGCGGGGCTGTCCATGCGGTAGTCCACGCCAAAGCCGGATTTCCGGGTGTAGAAGGCGGGGAGCTCCTCGGTGCCGTAGCCGATGACGGGCACGCCGTGGGTCTCCAGGTACTCCAGGGTCAGCCCCAGGTCCAGGATGGACTTGGCCCCGGCGCAGACCACCATGACGGGGGTCCGGGCCAGCTCCTCCAGGTCGGCGGAGATGTCCATGGTGGTCTCGGCCCCCCGGTGGACGCCGCCGATGCCGCCGGTGGCGAACACCTTGATGCCCGCCATGTGGGCGATGATCATGGTGGTGGTGACGGTGGTGGCCCCGTCCTTCCCCTGGGCCACCAGAACGGGGAGATCCCGGCGGCTGGCCTTGGCCACGCCCGCGCCGGTCTTGCCCAGATAATCAATCTCCTCGGGGGAGAGGCCCGCCTTGAGGCGGCCCCTCAGGACGGCGATGGTGGCGGGGACGGCCCCGTTTTCCCGGATGATGGCCTCCACCTTCAGGGCGGTTTCCACATTCTGGGGGTAGGGCATGCCGTGGGAGATGATGGTGGACTCCAGGGCCACCACGGGCTTCCCGGCGGCCAGGGCTTCCTTGACTTCGGGGGCGACGTCCAGATACTTGTTCATGTTCATGATGATGACCTCCAAAATATTATGAATTGAATTCAGGATAAACGAATCTGTCAGGCGAGGCCCAGGCGCTCCCGCAGGGTTTCCTCGCTCATGGCGGGGTTGATGGTCTCCCGGCCCTCCATGGCGATGGAGGAGGCGGCCAGGCCCGCCCGGGCGGCGTCCTCCAGGTCCGTGCCCTGGAGATAGGCCCAGGCGATGGCGGCCATAAAGGCGTCCCCGCAGCCCGTGGCGTTGACCATTCTCCCCGGGAGGCAGGGCAGCTGCACCCGGCCGCCGTGGTCCGCGGCGAAGACGCCCTCCGCCCCCAGGGAGATGAACACCCGGCGCAGGCCGGTTTCCAGAAGGGCGTCGGCCGCCCGGTTCAGGCTCTCGCCGTCGGTGATGGGCACGCCGGAGAGAAGCTCCGCCTCCAGGCGGTTGGGCTTGAGGGTGTGGAGCTTCCCCAGGACGGGCTTCAGCTTCGCGGCCTTGGCGGTGGAAACCGGGTCCGCGAAGACCGGGGCGGCGCAATTTTCCGCCAGCCAGGCAATGCTCTCCGCCGGGATGTTGGTGTCCACGACCACCACCTGGCTGGCGTCCAGGAGCTTGTGCCGCTGGGCCAGGGCCTGGGGG
>CAQVQZ010000294.1 GCA_948902155.1 uncultured Oscillibacter sp. | reverse complement strand
GGGATTGCTTAAATTTTTTTGGTCTGTTTTGGTTAAATAATTATCCGTTTTTGTGTCATATTGAAAAACGGGGCCCCGCTCGGTTGCGAAGCCCCTAAAACGCCTGAAATTCAACAATGTGACATGGTGACCGGGTTTTGAGCGATTTGTCATTTTACTCTCCCCATAATTCGCGGCACATGGGAAAGACCCCCTCCCCGTGGAGTAACGGTCAAGTAACGCCGTCAGCGGCCCGATCTGCGCCGGTTCGCCCGGTTTGGGCCTAAATTCTAACGCTCTAACGGTGCGTTATTACGCTGGCCCCTCTTGCATTTCCCCCGCCGCCCTGCTATACTATCCTCAAGGGCCGCAAAGCCCCGCCTTCTTGGTCTGCTGCTGTGACTTCCGGGGCGTGGCCGAGCGGCCCGCTTCAATTCCTGCCCGTCCCTGCCATCGAGAAAAGCCCCCGGATTGCCGTTTTTAAGCGGTTTTCCGGGGGTTTTCCTGTTCAGCCGGGTCGATGCCCGCCGCGCCGCGCCGCCGCCGACGTGCGGCCTCCAGCGGCCCCTTGGCATAAAAAAAGACGCCGACCGCCGTCGACGCCGTTTCTGCCCAGAATAACTGAGAATGATTTTCTAAATCCGCACTTTCCCGCCCTGTTTTCAGCCGTTTCCCGCCCCTCTCCGCTGGTTTTCCATCGTTTCCCCCGCTTGTCCCGCCGTGTCCCGTTTTCTCAAATATCCTGTCCGGTCACACCCTCCTTATCCGTAGCCGTGGACGGCAGTGACCCTGAGCTTCAGGAAAAATTCCCGGCCGTCACCGTAGAGGCGGAGATGGACGAAAGCCGCCGCATCCACTTGACGGCCACTTTGAAGGAGTCCGACGCCAAAGTCTACCGCATGGAGGCGGAGCTGTCGGCCCAGGGCGTTCCCGCCATCGAATTTTCCCCGGAGGCAGACGAATTTCCCCTTGATTCGCCTCCAGGCGGCGCGGCAGCAGTCCCAGTGGAGACGGAGCTTGTAACCTGGAAGCTGGACTGGATTGCCAAGGAGGTGGCGGGCGGATGAGCGAAAAGCTGCAAAGCTCCCGGGGCGAGACTTTGGTAGAGGTGCTGGCCTCCATTCTGATCTGCGCGCTGTCCATCACGCTGCTCTTCGGGGCCGTCATGGCCTCCGCCAGCATGGACCGGACCGCGCAGGAGGCCGACAGCCGGTATTATCAGGCCCTGACCAAGGCGGAGCGCCAGCGGAAGGACCCCCCGCCCGGCGTTGAATCGGACCTCTTCACGCCCCCCGCCGGAACCGCGCCGGCGGTAACGGTGGAAAACAAAGCGCCCCCCTCCCCCGGCGAACTGCCGCCGTCCCCCGTCACCTTGGGGGAAGGCGACGGGCTCTATTTCTACGGCACGGAGCGGCTCCTCTCCTACGCGATTGCTTCCGCTTCCGGGGGAGGAGGCAGCGGATGAAACACAAGCTGAACGGCAGCGCCGGCTTCACCCTGGTGGAGATGCTCTGCGCCGTGCTCATTCTTGTGCTGCTGAGCCTGATGCTGAACGCCGGCCTCAATATGGCAATGAAGAGCTATCTCGACATCACGGCGGAGTCGGAGACGCAGCTTCTGCTGAACTCCCTGACCAACGCCATCGCCTCCGAGCTGCGCTATGCCCACGAGGTCAGCGGAGACGAGGACCCGACCTATAACGGGGACTGCCGGATCACCCTGGAAAACGGGCGGGTCTGCGCCGGGGGCCGGGAGCTCCTGCCCGCGGAAAAGGGCGGCGCCGGGGGCGCATACCACGGCACGAAATACAGCGCCGTCAAAATTGCCGACGACGTTCCCGTCGTCCAATATGCGGACGGCTGCTTTACCGTGAATTTAAAAGTCGTCTGGAACAACAGCACCATCAGCGCCCAGACGCCCGACGGAGGCGTGGTCATCCGCTGCCTGAATCCGCCGAAGGAACCGGAAGAAGGAGGGGAAGCCCCATGAAATACGTCAGACTCGGCGACCTGCTGGTCAAGAGCGGCGACATCACCCCCGCCCAGCTGGACGAGGCCCTGAAGCTTCAGGAGGGCAGCGGCGAGCGCCTGGGCACCGTGTTGCAAAAGCACGGCTTCATCACGGAACGCCAGCTCATCGACACGCTGATGAGCCAGCTGGGCGTGGAGTTCATCGACCTGAACACCTGCGCCATCCCGCCGGACATGGCCCAGCTCCTGCCAAAGAACCTGGCAAAGAAGCACATGGTCGTTCCCATCAAGGCCACCCGGTCCGAGGTCTGGCTGGCCATGGCGGACCCGCTGAACTTCATGGCCGTGGAGGAGGTCGGGGCGGTCACCCGCCGCCGGGTGGTGCCCGTCATCGCCGCTTCCGCCGCCGTGGAGCGGGCGGTCCAGAACCTCTACAGCAACCAGGGGGCCATGCAGGCCATTGAGGACATGCAGCGGGATTTGCTTG
>CAQVQZ010000293.1:290-2444 GCA_948902155.1 uncultured Oscillibacter sp. | reverse complement strand
ACATAAAACTCCTCGGCGTGGAAGTTCAGGGCGGGCAGCTCCAGGTAGAAATAGACCAGTCCGAAGACCAGGGTCACCGCCAGGTTGATGAGGGTCCGGGTGAAGGCGTTGCCCACGGTGCGGCGGGCCTTCCGGGGCTTCCTTGGGCGGGGATTGGCCCCGGCGGAACCCTGGAATCCCTCGGGATTGAATCCGCCCCCGAAGGCGTTGGGACCGCCGAATTGAAATGTAAACGGCATAAGGGAGTGCTCCTTTCTTTTCTCTTTCCCCATATTTTACTAGGAAAGTGTGAACAAATCAAGTGGTACCAGTTTGCCCCGAAACGGGAAAAACATGAGTCAAAATCCCGCGAACCGGAACGCAGACAAGCGGAAGCTGTTGAAAAAATTGGGAATTTCCCAAACAGCCGGAAAGTAGGGGGAATGAAAAAACACCCCGCCGCGAAAAATTTTCCCGCCCCGCCTCCTCCGGGAGTATCCCAATCGGAGGTTTTTCTCCCGCTTCACCGTCTTGACAAAGCGGAAGCGGATGCGTATAATAAGCATAGAAGGACACCGCCGCATGGCGGTCAGCCCATGCAAGTCAAATCATGTTTACCACGTTGACCGCTTGGGTTGCAGCCGAGCGGTCAACACGCTTTTATGGTGAGTATGTAGGCCCAAAAGGCCAGACATACCAGAAACCGAAGTACAGAGTACAGCCGTTTCTTCCACATCCGCGTCACCTCCCTTCGTCGTCGGAGCAAAGTCCGCTTCGGGCGGAACGCCCTGCCGGGCATTCCTTCCTCCGCTTCCTTGCTCCTCCTCTCCCCACAAAATCTGCGGATTTTGTGGGGGCCCCAAGGGAAATGAACCACCCCCTTTCATCGGGGAGTGGGCTAACCGCCTGTTATGCGACAGCGTCCTTCTAACCTATTATACGGAATGCGCCGTCTTTTGTCAAATTCTGCCGTCCCGAAAGGACGGCTTTTCATCTGGCCGGCGGACAAGGAATGTCCTAACCAAAGCTCTCCATGTAGAAGCACCCATGTAGGGGCGGCTATCAGCCGCCCGCGCCCCCGCAACCGCCTAACCCAAAGAAACCAGGCGCTCCATCACCGCCCCCGTCCCCAAATCTTTGGCCGTGCCTTTCCCCGTCCCCCTTGACATCCTCCGCCAAAACTGGGATAATACCCTTGTTTGACACCGGGAACGCCCCGTTCCCAAAAATTGGCGGGCCGCCTGCCAGGAACGCGGCCGCCGGAGTTCTCCGGCGTGATAGGGAGGCTTTATGGCGACTGACAGCCGTTTTTTTGAGGACATGGAGGCCCGCATCCCCAAGGGCATGGTCCGCACCCGCTTTGCGCCCTCGCCTACCGGCTACATGCACGTGGGCAATCTCCGCACGGCGCTGTACACCTGGCTCATCGCCCGGCATCATCACGGCACGTTCATCCTCCGCATCGAGGACACGGACCAGGGCCGTCTGGTGGAGGGCGCTACCGGCGTCATCTACCGCACCATGGCCGAGTGCGGCCTGACCCACGACGAGGGTCCCGACGTAGGCGGTCCCACGGGCCCCTACATCCAGTCGGAGCGCCGGGACCTCTACGGGAAGTACGCCAAGCTCCTGGTGGAGAAGGGCGCGGCCTATTACTGCTTCTGCGAGAAGACCGAGTCCGAGGAGGACAGCGGGGACTTCAGCCGGGCGGCGGACCCCTGCCGGGACCTGAGCCAGGAAGAGATCGACGCGAACCTCATGGCCGGGATGCCCTACGTCATCCGCCAGCGCATCCCCCAGGAGGGGACCACCACCTTCCATGACGTCTCCTTCGGCGACATCACCGTGGAGAACAAGACCCTGGACGACCAGGTCCTCCTGAAGCGGGACGGCCTACCCACCTACAACTTCGCCAACGTCGTCGACGACCACCTGATGGGCATCACCCACGTGGTCCGGGGCAGCGAATACCTCTCCTCCGCCCCGAAGTATAATCTGCTGTATGAGGCATTCGGCTGGGAGATTCCTACCTATGTGCACTGCTCTCCCGTCATGCGGGACCAGCACAACAAGATGTCCAAGCGCCACGGCGACCCCTCCTATGAGGACCTGATCGAGCAGGGCTACCGGACCCCCGCCGTGCTGAACTACGTGGCCCTTCTGGGCTGGGCGCCC
>CAQVQZ010000293.1:0-280 GCA_948902155.1 uncultured Oscillibacter sp. | reverse complement strand
TGGACGCGTTCGACATCGCGGGCATTTCCAAGTCTCCCGCCATTTTCGACATCGGGAAGCTGACCTATTTCAACGCGCTCTATCTACGCGCCATGGAGCCGTCGGAATTTGCCCGGGCGGCGGAGCCGTATATCCGCCAGAGCGTGAAAAACCCGGCGGTGGACCCGGCGGCGGTAGCCGCCCTGCTCCAGGCCCGCTGCGAAAAGCTGACGGATATCCCGGAGAAGGTGGACTTCTTCGACTCGCTGCCGGAGTATGACGCTGCGCTCTTTACCAACAA
>CAQVQZ010000292.1 GCA_948902155.1 uncultured Oscillibacter sp. | reverse complement strand
CGACATTTTGAAGCTGCCCCACCACGCCTCCCTGACCTCTTCCACCCGGAAGACAGTCAGCCGCCTGGCCCCTAAGACCATTGTGGTCTGCGTGGCAGCGGGGCGGCCCGACGAGCGGCCCCATCCCTTTATTATCTCCCTTTTAAAGGAGTACACGGAGGACATCCGCTTCACCGACGCGGTGGACATCCCGGGCCTGGTGGAGCCCCAATTCCACGAGTCGGTACATATTGAAATTGAGTAAGGCGAAGGCCGGGACAATTGTCCCGGCCTTTTTGGCCTTGCTGAATGGGGAGGGGCGGGCCGCCCAAGGGGGCGGCCCCTACGGAAGAACCCTGTAGGGGCCGCCGCCCTCGGCGGCCCGTTCCTCCGTTTCCCCCGTGCTTCCTGGTTCACTCGTGGGGGATTTCATACACCACGCCGGCCACGGAGATGCTGGCCATGTCCTCCAGGGGGATGATCTCGTCAAAGACCTGACCCTTGGAGCAGTGGGAGACATTGGCCTCGTAGTCCGGCGACATTCTGCCGCCGGAGTCGGTCAGGTCGATGACCGTGCCGTCGGTCTTGGTCAGGAGAATTTCGATGTTCTCCAGGAACTTCTGGCGCTGGGGCGCGTTCTTGGGGCTCTCCCGCCCGCTGGGGGCGTCGTCCCAGACCACCGCCAGGTCCGCCGTGTAGGCCACCTGGACGGCGATGGGGGAGATGGTGAGCTCGTCGATGGTGATGTTCAATCCGTCCTGGGAGAAGCCCTCCCCGCCGCCCAGGTGGACGGAGCAGTCCTCATAGTCCACCTCAAAGCGGAGCCGCCACTTGCCGGGATAGAGGATTTCATCCCGGTCCGTCTCCGGGTTCCAGATTCGCAGGTCCTCGAACTCCGCGTCGGCGGTGCCATGGGTCAGGGGCACGTCGGAGCTGGTGGCCTCAATCATTTGAATCCGGTCGTCTTCCGGGTCCTGGTCCACGAACCAGCTGGAGCCAATGGCCCCGCCCCGGGCCCAGCTGGCCCCGCCGAAGCCGCCCATCATCAGCATCCGGTTGTCCAGATTCTCCCCCTCCGGGAAGAAGCGTTCTCCGTCGTCCCGGCGGATGGTATAGACAATCACCGCGCTGTATTCGTCCCCCATGACGGCGTCCGCCGTGATGGTGATCCCCTTGCAGGAGTCCGAGGCCCCGATGGGATGTCCGATTTTGTCAATGACCTCCGTCTGGGCGACGGACCCGCCGAAGAGGGGGGCGAAAATCTCCGTGGGGCTGGGCAGCACCCCCGCCGCCCCGGCCCCCACCGCCAGGGCCATGACCATGGCGGCGGCAATCAGAACCCCGCGGAAGACCGGGCGGCGGCGCTTCGCCGTCTTCCCGGCGGCGGAGGCGGCGGCCTCCGCCAGGGACTTCTTCTGGCTCTCCGTAAAGCGCAATTGGCTCATCTCCTTTTTGTAGTCAAACAGTTCGCTCATCGTCGGCACCTCCTAAGACGTCTCTGAGCCTCGCCCGGCCCCGGGCCAGGCGGGTGTGGACCGTGGCGGTGGGCACGCCGAGAATCTTCCCGATTTCCGCCGCCTGATAGCCCTCGTAGTAAAAGAGGTAGATCACCGCCCGGTAATGGGCGGGCAGCTCGTTCACTGCGGCTAAGACGCTGCCGTCCCCCGCCTCCGGGGCGGGGACCTCCAGCACCGCTTCCAGGCCGCAGGTCCGCTTCCGCCAGGGGCTTTTCAAAAGGTCCTTGCAGGCGTTGGCCGCCATGCGGAGGACGTAGGCCCGCTCGTGCTCCGCGCTTTCGAATTCCCGGGGCTCGGCCAGCAGCTTGACGAAGACCGTCTGGCAGATATCCTGGGCGTCGGCGGTATTTTTCAAATAGGTGTAGCTGAGGCGGAGGATGGCGTCGGCGTAGGCGTTTGCCAGCCGCTCCGCCTGCTGGTTTGGGTTCATGCGATCAACTCCTTTGGAGCGCTCTCGTAATGGATACGACCGGGCGGGGCGGATACTTTCACGCAGGGGGAAATTTTTTCAAAAAGAAAATCCGCCCCGGGCGTCCAAGGCGGATGAGAGACAGAGGATCAGCGCTCTATGTAGGAGAAGGAGCCCACGAACTGGGCGGGGGCGCCGGGGACGTGGCGGCTGCCCTCAAACTGGTAGTCGTATACGGCAATGACGGCGTTATAGGGCTGGTCGAACCCCTTGGAGTAAACCTCCGCCAGGGCGCCGGCCATCTCCTCGCCCAGGGGCGCCGCCACGACGGCCGGGTCCTGAGAGGGGGCGCCGTTGAACTCGTAGTCGAACACCTCCGGCTCAAAGGGCCAAAGGTCGCCGTTGAAAAAGTCCTGGGTGAAGGAGGGGACCTTCTCGCCGTTCTCGTTCCGCTTAAAGCGGTTTTCGGCGTAAAACGCCAGAGCTTCCTTGCTCTCAAAGTTGCCGAGCCAGATGGAGACGATGCCTGATTCTTCCATGGTGATTCTCCTTTGTC
>CAQVQZ010000291.1 GCA_948902155.1 uncultured Oscillibacter sp. | reverse complement strand
GACCAGGATGTGGGGCATGCCGAAGTACCCCAGGCCCCAGGCCATCATGGAGATGATGCGGATGAAGCCGTAGGGGTCCGCAGAGCCCGTGGAGACGTTATACGTCTCCGTGAAGCTGAAGAAGCCGGGAAGGGTCTGGGCGTGGGCAATCACCGCGCCCATGCCGCCCGCCTGGACCACGCCGAAAACCACGATGACCGCCAGGGCGCAGGTCATGATGACGGACTGGATCAGGTCCATGGTGGCCACGGCGTTGAAGCCCCCGATGGAGGTATAGCTGATGATGACCACAGCCCCGATGACCACCGCCGCCATGTAGTTCCAGCCGAAGAGGCTGTTGAAGAGCTTGCCGATGGCGGCAAGGCCCGAGGCTACATAGGGCACGAAGAAGATCAGGATAATCAGGGCGGAGATGCACATGATGACGGGCTTCTTCTCCCCATAGCGCTTGGAGATGAAGCTGGGGATGGTGATGGCGTCCAGCTTCACGCTGTAGCGCCGGAGCTTTTTGGCAACCAGCAGGAAGTTCAGATAGGTGCCCACGGCCAGGCCGATGGCGGTCCAGCTGGCGTCCGCCACGCCGGAAAGGTACGCCAGGCCGGGGATGCCCATGAGCAGATAGCTGCTCATGTCGCTGGCCTCGGCGCTCATGGCGGTGACCAGGGGGCCGATGCCCCGGCCGCCCAGGTAGAAGCCCTCGGCGCTCTTCTTGGACCGGCGGCCGATCATGACCCCGGTGAAGATGACGAAGCAGAGGTAGGCGATGATGGTTCCCATAATGCAGATCTGTGCGGTTGACATGAAATCTCTCTCCTTTTCCGTTCAATGGGTGCTATCATAGCACATTTCCCGCTAGAATGAAAGACAGAACGAGGTATAGAATGCAGTCTATACCCCGTTCTGTAGAATTTGACGAAAACAACGTGATTACAAGCCTTTCAAGCCGTACAATTTTTGGGAAAAATTCCTGGCGAAACGCAAAATCAATTCCTCGCGCCTCCCGGCGCTTCCCGCTCCGAACGGGCGGCGGTCACGCCGGTTCCTCCGGAAAGGCCGCCAGGGCCCGCTCCAGTGTCTCCTCCACCGCCGCCTCCTCGCCGGGCTCGCCGACCACGTGGACGTGGTACAGCACGCCGCCCCGGATCAGGTAAGCCGTGCGGGAGCAGTACCGCTCCGTGCTCTCCGGGATCACGTGCAGCACGCCGCCCGCCGCGTCTTCCTTCAGCTTCCCCAGGTCCAGGGTCCAGTCCCTGTCCGAGAGCCTGGCCTTGGCCGGGTCCCCGTACAAGAGGGCCGAGAGCGTCACCCGGGTGGAGCCGCTGCGGTATCCGGCGCCGGCGTTGACCCAGTCCACATAGCACTCCTCCGTGCCGTTCCACTGGACGTCCACCCGGGGCGCGTCCCGGAAGCCCAGGGGCATGGCCACGTAGGTCCCCTTTTCCAGCCAGTCCGCTTCCTCCAGGGGATTGGGGACGGAGAAGCCCAGGAAGGCCTCGCACGCCGCCCAGTCCTCAAAGCCCCGCCGGCACCAGCCGGGCGTGTGGCTGGAGACGACCTGCGCCTCCTCGCTCAAAGCGTTCCAGGCCTCCCACTCCTCCCCCAGGGCGTCCCGCAGGTCCTGGGAGAGGGCCTCCTGGGGGATGGGGTCCACAGGGCCCGCTTCCTCCGGCCCGGAGCCCCCCTGGCACCCGGCCAGCAGCGCCGCGCACAGCAGCCAGGCAAGCGCCCGCCGTTTTCTCATTCCGCCGCCTCCTTTTGATCCGCGCCCCGCCAGCTCTCCAGGAACATGGGGGTCATGGCGTCGGTGTAGGCGACCAACGAGTACTCCCCGCCGCAGAGGCACCAGTCGTACAGCAATGCCCGCTCCCAGAGGGCGTAGGCCTTGACAATCTCGTTCACCGTCCGGTCCCCCCGGAGCTGGCCGGTCCGCTGGCCCTCGGCGATGATTTTCCGCAGGAGCTTGAAATAGGTCCGGTTCCGGTCCAGCAGGCGCTTTTCCCCCCGGGTCAGCAGCTGGGTGGAGAGGAGCCGGGCCAGAAGGTCCAGGGAGATGCCCCCGTCGATCATGGCAAAGAGCTCGTGGTTGAGGTAGGCCAGCTTGCCCACCGCGTCCAGGGCGGGGTCCATCACGGGAATGAGCTCCTCATATTTCTCGTCGAACACGTTGGAGAGGGTGCCCACCAGGGCGTCCTTACCGTCAAAATAGTGGTAGAAGGAACCCTTGGAGGTCTCGGACTCGAAGACGATGTCCTCAATGGTGGTGTCCTCATAGCCCTGCTCGTAGAAGAGCTTCCAGGCGGCGGCGATGATGCGTCCCTTGGTGTTCCGGGGGTTTTTCCTGGGCATGGCGGAGCCTCCTTTCCGGGGGATTTTGTGGTTGACAGCCCGGGAAGGGGCTGGTATAATCAAAGCAAGAGGGGCAACCTGAGCACACAGGTCCGGCTCTTCCTCACAAGATTTAAAATCT
>CAQVQZ010000290.1 GCA_948902155.1 uncultured Oscillibacter sp. | reverse complement strand
TTCTCTTGCTTTTTCCCTGCTCCTTCTTAGGTCCTACTATTGATTCGCACTGAAAAAGGAGCAGTCAGCGCCGGAGGCGCTGACTGACGGTTTTCCCCCCGCAATTTCTCAGCTCTCAAAAAAATGCCCCGCCGGCCCCGGCATTCGCGGAGGCTCGGGCGGCTAATAGCCGCCCCTACACAGATGGGATTTTCGAAAGCCGGGCAGTTGATGGGGATACCCCTCCACTCTTTCCATTAGGCCAACCGTCAAGAAGCGTTCAGAAAGGATTAAGACACCCCCCTGCTAAAATATTCCTTGCAAAATGAGGCGGTTTAGCCTATACTGTAAAAAGAATGCCTATGCGGTTTGTCATAACAAAACCGACGGCACATGGAGAGAAGGTGAGAACGAATGTCCCTGGAAGTAATCGAGAAGGTAACGCAAGTGGAAAACGA
The DNA here is from genome assembly GCA_948902155.1 of uncultured Oscillibacter sp. The sequence continues at coordinate 2,080 of CAQVQZ010000290.1, read as the reverse complement.
GTCCCGAGAACGCCGCATGGCCGCAGAGGCGGAGGCGAAGCAGATCGTCGCCGACGCGGAAAAGGAAGGTCAGGCGCTCTTACAGAGGACCAGGAGCGCCGGGGCAGAGGCCGGCCGCGAGCTTCTGCGGCAGGCGGAGGAGCGCGCCGCGGAAGCGGCGGCCAAGACCACCCAGGCCGCGGAGAAGGACGCCGCCGCCCTCCGCGAGGCGGCGGGCAAACGCCTGGAAGCGGCCGCAGAGTTTATTGTCGGAAGGGTTGTGAAGCACTGAGATGGCCATTGTAAAAATGAAAAAGCTCCGCGTCATGGCCATGGCCGACAGCCGGGACGCGCTCCTGCGGGAGCTGCTGCGCCTGGGCTGTGTGGAGATCAGCGAGCCCGCCGGGAAGCTCTCGGACCCCGCCTGGGCGGCGCTGCTGCGGCGGGACGGCTCCAAGCTGGCCCAGACCAAAAACGAGCAGGGGGAGGCCGCCGCCGCCCTGGACGCGCTGAAGCGCTACGGCGGGACCAAGGACGGCCTCTTTATCCGGCGGCAGGCGGTGCCGGAGGAGGAGTTCCTCAGCGACGCCGCCCTGGAAAAGGCCCGGGCCGTCAGCAAGGAGATCAACGGGCATTTGCAGGACGTCGCCCGCCTCCAGAGCGAGGAGGGCCGCCTTTTGAGCCGGAGGGCCGGGCTGGAGCCCTGGGTCCCCCTGGACATGCCCCTGGAGCTGGGCGGCACCGAACACGCGGTGTTCCGCCTGGGGGTGTTCCCCGGGGCGGCGGACGTGGCCGCCATCCGCAATGAGCTGGCGGACACGGCGGCGGAGCTCTATGAGATCAGCGCAGACAAGCAGCAGCGCTGCTGCCTCCTGGCCGCCCACCGGGCGGAGGAGGAGAAGGCCCTGGAAATCCTGCGGCCCCACGGGTTCAGCGTCACCGCGTTCCAGGGGCTGGAGGGCACGGCGGCCCAGAACGTCCAGGCTTTGGACCAGGCCCTGGCGGAGAACCAAAAGCGCCGTCAGGAGGCCGGGGCCGCGATAGCCGCCCTGGCCCCGGAGCGGGACCGCCTGCGGCTCTATGCCGACCGGCTCAGCGCCGAGGCCGCCGGGGATATGAACGCCGAGCGGCTTCTCACCGACGGGACCATCGTCTTTTTCGAGGGCTGGGCCCCGGCGGAGAACCTGGGCGAGGTCCAGTCCCTGCTGGACGGCGCGGGCTGCGCCTGGGAGGCGGCGGACCCGGCGGAGGAGGACATTCCCGACGTGCCGGTGCGCCTGAAAAACAACTGGCTCACCCGGCCGCTGAACATGGTGACGGAGATGTACTCCCTCCCCGCGTACAACAACGTGGACCCCAACCCCCTCATGGCTCCGTTCTTCATCCTGTTCTACGGCATCATGATGGCGGACATGGGTTACGGCCTTCTGATGTTCCTGGCGGGGACCATTGTCTCGAAGAAATACCGCCCCAAGGGCACCATGGGCCACATGATGGGCCTGCTCCAGCTGTGCGGCGTGTCCACCTTCATCATGGGCGCGTTGACCGGCGGCTTCTTCGGAGACTTCCTGACCCAGGTGGTGAAGCTCACCACCGGCGGGGACTTCGCCCTCCCGGCGCTGTTCACCCCGCTGAACGACACGCTTATGATTCTCGTGGGCGCCATGGCCCTGGGCCTTGTGCAGATCGTCACCGGCATGGCCATCAGCTTCATCCGCAAGCTGAAGGCCGGGCAGGTCCTGGACGCCGTCTTTGAAGAGGTCACCTGGTGGATCGTCTTCGCGGGCATCGGCCTGATGGCCGCAGGGGTGACGAACCTGGTGCTCTACGCGGGCCTGGCCCTGATCGTCATCGGCCCCCTGGTCACCGGCCAGGGCTTCGGCAAGATCATGGGCATCTTCGGCTCCCTCTACAACCATGTCACGGGCTACTTCGGCGACATCCTCTCGTACGCCCGTCTCATGGCCCTGATGCTGGCGGGCAGCGTCATTGCCCAGGTGTTCAACACCCTGGGCGCGATTCCCGGCAACATCCTCATTTTCCTTGTGATCTCCCTGGCGGGCAACGCGCTGAACTTCGCGCTGAACCTGCTGGGCTGCTA
>CAQVQZ010000289.1 GCA_948902155.1 uncultured Oscillibacter sp. | reverse complement strand
TCGGCTAAAATTTGCTCAGAAATCCGCGTATTTGGTTTATGTGAACAGGCCCTAGGGAGGACCTGCCGGAAAAAATTTTAGACAGGCTGGAGACCGCTCCGGTGAACGTGGATATTGATGAACGGAACGGGGAGCTGGAGCCGCAGCTGAAACCTTATCAGGAGCAATTGGAGCCCTGGGGCTGCAAGCTGAAGGTGTTTTTCGACGATACTTACTGCGCGGGGGTCTACTTTTTGTTTCTGGAAGCGCCCAGGGAGTGGTGAGCGCCGGAGAGGAGGGCGTATGACCAATTTTCTTTTCTGGCTGTTCACGCTGGCCATGGAGATGCTGATTCCCGGCAGCATGATCGTCCTGGGGCGGAGTTTTGCGAAGAACCCGCCGGGGGAGATCAACGGCGGCTACGGCTACCGCACCGCCCGCTCCATGCGGAACCGGGAGACCTGGGCCTTTGCCCAGCGTTACAGCGGGCGCTTCTGGGTCCGGGCGGGACGGCCCGTCCTGGCCGTCTCCCTGGTGTGGATGGCCCTGCTGTTTGGGCGGGAGGCCGACACGGTCGCGCATCTCGGCCTGCTGTTGACTGGATTACAAATGGTCCCTTTCCTGGCGGTCATCCCCGCCACGGAGCGGGCTTTGAAGCGGGAATTTGACGATATTGGAAGAAAGAGGTAATGGTATTTATGGGTAAGCTATTTGGAACCGACGGCATTCGCGGGGTCGTGGGGGAGAACCTGACGGCGGACCTGGCCTTCCGGGTGGGGCAGGCCGTGGGCGCTGTCCTGATGGAGGAAAAGGGGGGACGGCCCACGGTGGTTTTGGGGAAGGACACCCGCATCTCCTCCGACATGCTGGAGGCGGCGCTGATCGCGGGGCTGTGCTCCGTGGGCAGCGACGTGAAGCCTGTGGGGGACATCCCCACGCCCGCCGTGGCCTATCTGACCCGGAAGGAGGAGGCCGACGCGGGCATCGTGGTCTCCGCCTCCCACAACCCCTATGAGCACAACGGCATCAAGGTCTTCAACGGCCAGGGCTACAAGCTCTCCGACGAGCTGGAGGAGCGGGTGGAGGAAAAAATCCTCTCCGGACAGCCGATAGAACTCAAGACACGGGGGGAGCTGGGCCGCCGCCACCACGGCATGAAGCGGCTTCAGCAGGAGTATATTGATTTCGCCGCCTCCACCATCGAGTCGGACCTGTCGGGCCTGCGCATCCTGGTGGACTGCGCCAACGGCGCGGCCAGCGCCACCGCCCCGGAGCTGTTCGGGCGGTTCAATGCCCATACCGATTTTCTTCACCGGACCCCCGACGGGGTGAACATCAACGACCGCTGCGGCTCCACCCATCTGGAGGACCTGGCGGCACAGGTGGTCAAGGGGGGCTATGACGCCGGCGTGGCCTTCGACGGGGACGCGGACCGCTGCCTGCTGGTAGACGAGGCCGGAGGCGTCATCGACGGCGACAAGGTCATGGCCGTCTGCGCCCTGGACATGAAGCGCCGGGGGCAGCTCCGTGGAAACGCCATCGTGGCCACGGTGATGAGCAACCTGGGGCTGCACGAGTTCTGCCGGAACCACGGCATCGACCTGGTCTGCACCGCCGTGGGCGACCGGAACGTGCTGGAGGAGATGCTCCGGCAGGATTACCGCATCGGCGGGGAGCAGTCGGGGCACACCATCTTCACCGCCCTGGAGACTACCGGCGACGGACAGGTGACGGCCCTGCAGTTCCTCCAGGTGCTGGCCCAGTCGGGGAAGAAGGCGTCGGAGCTGGCCTCCGTCTGCGCCGCATATCCCCAGGTGCTCATCAACGTAGAAGTGCCCCACAGCGGCGGGGTGAAGGAGAAGATCATGGAGTCTGCGGAGCTGGCGGAAGCCGTGAAGGCGGAGGAGGACGCCCTGGCCGGAGCGGGGCGGGTTTTGGTCCGCGCCTCGGGGACGGAGGCCCTGATTCGGGTCATGGTGGAGGCCAAAACTACCGAAATTGCCCAAAATACCGCCGGGCGTTTGGCCGGACTCATAAAATCACTAAAATTTTAAGGGAAATTTTCGCTTTTTTTGATAATTTGCTTGACATTTTCCTGGACAGATGGGTATAATACATCATGCGTAGTACTTACGAGAACGATGTGTCGGAACTGGAGCGGCAATCGGATGAAACCCTGTGCCTTCTGGCCGCCGGTGGGAACCGGTTAGCGGAGGAGACCCTGGTCACCCGGTACAACCGCCTGGTCCGCACCTGCGCCCGCCCGTTTTTCCTGGCGGGCGGCGACAGCGAGGATCTGACCCAAGAGGGGATGGTTGGCCTGATCACGGCCGTCCGGGAATACGACGCCGGGAAAGAGGCGTCCTTCCGCACCTTCGCGGAGATCTGCATCCGCAGCCGCCTGTACTCCGTGCTCCGCGCCTCGGCGCGGGATAAGCAGCAACCGCTCAATCAATCGCTATCGATCGACAATCCCTATTTTGACAGCAATCCCCTCACCTCTGGGACCAGTAATTTGGCGCAGCGTAATCCCGAAGATT
>CAQVQZ010000288.1 GCA_948902155.1 uncultured Oscillibacter sp. | reverse complement strand
TGGCCGTGCCCACGATGATGCCCCCCAGCAGGCAGGAGGTGAGGTAATCGTCCACAATGGGGACCGACGGCGAGGGGATGATGCTGTAAAACAGGGAGAAGGACACCGTGCAGGCGATGGTCTTAAAGGTCATCGTCCGGCCCAGGGTCTTCCAGCCCAGCAGCAGGATGGGGATGTTGCTGAGAAAATAGAGGACGCCCGCGATGTCCGCCTCAAGGCCCAGGGTTTCCTGAAGCAGCGTACGGATCAGCTGGCACAGGCCCATCAGGCCGCCGGAGTACAGGCCCAGCGGCACGATAAAAAGGCGCAGGGCCAGGGCCGTCACGCCCTCCCCCAGCATGGCGGCCAGCAGCCGCAGCCAGCGGTGGTGCAGGGAATTATACATCATGTCCTTCATGTCGTTCCTCCCGGTCCGGCGGGCCGCCGGCTCCTTCGTCCGCCCCGGCGGGGCGGTTTTTCCTTTTATCTTGAGACGCTGGCTATGATTATATCCGCTTCCGGGAAAAACCGCAAGGGGTAAAGTGGGGCAGAATGGACGAAAACCCTGGAAAATCCCGGGTTTCCCCGTGGAAAACCTACAAGGCGTACCGGAGGCAGCGGTACAGCCGGTCCCTGGCCCGCCGGAGGGTCCGGGAGACGGTGGAGCGGTTCAGCCCCAGCTCCTCCGCAATCTGGGGTATCGTCATCCCCTGCTCGTAGTAGAGCTCCAGCAGCTGCCGCTGGCGGGAGGTCAGCTCCCGCTCCCGGGCCTGGCGGAGGCTGCGGCGCAGGCGCTCCAGCCGCTCGCTGTTATCCCCGGCGTTCTGCCGGGTCCACACGGCCAGGTCCCCGGCCCACTCGCTGGCCCGGTTGGCAAAGGGCTTTTCATAGCGCGTACTTCCCATATTTGTGATAGCTCCTGTCATAGTAATGGGCGGTCAGGGCCGCCAGCTCCCGGGCCTCCCGCCACAAGGGCGTCAGCTCGTCGATGCGCCGCCGCAGGCGGAAGGCCGCCTCCGGGTCCTCCTGGGCCCGCTCCAGCGCCCGCAGTTCCACGATGCGCCCGTGGATCACGGCGGCGCTGCGGCCGTAAGAGGCCGACATCTCCAGCAGCGTCATGGCCGCGCCTCCCTTCCGCAAATCTCCCGGCAGGGCGCCAGCTCCCCCCGGGCCAGGTCCAAAAAGCACTCCCCGCAGGCCAGGCGGCCGTTGCAGGCCCAGTACTCCTCTCCCCGGAGAATCTCCCGCCCGCATCCGGTGCAGCGCAGGACCCTTTTCCCGGGGCGGCGTTTTGCAATGGTCATGAAATCCTCTCCTTTAAAAAAACGTGAAAAGCGGGAAAATTTTTGTTGACAAACGGAAATCCGTCTGCTAGAATAAACACTGCTGTTGGAACTGCTGGTGTAGCTCAGTTGGTAGAGCAGCTGATTTGTAATCAGCAGGCCGGGGGTTCGAGTCCGTCCACCAGCTCCAAAACTTCATCTTCTATCTGGGGGAATTCCAGAGCGGTCAAATGGGGCAGACTGTAAATCTGTTGTCACTGACTTCGGTGGTTCGAATCCACCTTCCCCCACCAGCTCAGAAATTCCCACCACCGTTCCGTTTCCGGCTTTGCCGAAAACTGCACTCTGGTGGGAATTTCTTCGCTTTCAGCCGTGAACCACAGCGCAGCCGTTGGCGGCTCTGCCGCCTTACGGATGCGGCGTCCCCCTTGCGGGGGCGTTGTTGGGTTCACGGCTGATTTTTTTACGGGGGACGAGGGACGGGCGGACGGAAGACGAGGGACGCGCTGCGGCGCTGCGCTGGCGGTGGGAGTCGGGAGAGTGGAAATTACAAGAAACTTGGCGGTGAACTAAAAATAGCACATATGTTCGAGCGTGTCAAGGGGAAATTTACAAGTTTCTTGTAAATTTAAATTGACAGGAATTTGACGGGCTGGTAGAATGGGAAAAAGGAAAGGGGGGCGCGAGGATGTCGTTTGGCGAGAGGATGCGGGCCCGGCGGGGGGAGCTGGACATGACCCGGGGGGAGCTGGCGGCGCTTTTGGGCGTCTCCCCCTCCGCCGTGGGGAACTATGAGACGGGGGTGAGCTTCCCCAAGGAGGAGATCATGCTCCGGCTGTTCGACGCCCTGGGGACGGACCCGAACACCCTGTTTCAGGACAGCTTTCAGTGGGGGCGGCAGCCCCTGGACCCGAAGGAGCAGCGGCTGCTGGACGACTACAGGGGCCTGTCCGCCCTGGGACGGGAGACGGTGCGGACCATGGTGGAGGCGCTGTGCGCCTGCCGGGACGAGGCGGAGGCGGCCCCCGGCCGGGCGGAGCCCCGGATGATCCCCCTCTACCGCACGCCGGCCGCCGCCGGGTACGCCGCCCCGGCCTTCGGGGAGGATTACGACCTCATCCCCGTCGCGGGGGACGTGCCCCCAGCGGCGGAGTTCGGCGTGCGGATTCAGGGGGACTCCATGACCCCCTACATTGCGGACGGGTCCGTGGTGTATGTGAACCGGGACCCGCTGAAGGCGGGGGATGTGGGGATCTTCT
>CAQVQZ010000287.1 GCA_948902155.1 uncultured Oscillibacter sp. | reverse complement strand
CCAACATGGGTATGGACGACTCCCTGCTTCCCCTGATTATCCCCTCCATCGCCTCTCCCGCTGTGTTTTACTTCATGCACAGCTACATGCAGTCCTCCCTGCCCAAGGACCTGATCGAGGCGGCCCGGATCGACGGCTCCATGGAGTTCAGCACCTTCAACCGCATCGTGCTGCCCATCATGAAGCCCGCCATCGCGGTACAGGCCATTTTCACCTTCGTGGGCTCCTGGAACAACTACTTCATTCCCGCCCTGGTGATTACCTCCAAGAACAAACAGACCCTGCCCATCATGATCGCCACCCTTCGGGGCGCGGACTACATGAACTTCGACATGGGAAAAATCTACATGATGATTACCATCGCCATTGTGCCCATCATTATCATCTACCTGCTTTTGTCGAAGTTTATCGTAGAAGGCGTCACCTTGGGCGGCGTCAAGGAGTAACGACGGCAAGGAGAGACCGCACATGGAAAAATGGATTCGCACCCGCTATCAGCCCAATCTGCCCCTCGACGGCGAACGCCGCGTGACGGCCTGCCCGGAACACATCGCCCTCTCCCGGCAGGCCGCCCAGGAGGGCATGGTGCTGCTGAAAAACCGAAACAGCCTGCTCCCCCTGGCCCCCGGCAGCCGGGTGGCTCTGTTCGGAAAGGGCAGTTTCGACTATGTAAAAGGCGGAGGAGGCAGCGGCGACGTGACCTGCGCATATGTCCGCAATGTCTGCGACGGGTTGAAAGAGGAGGGCGTTTTCGTCTACGAACCCCTTTCGGACTACTACCGGGCTTATGTCGCGGAGCGCTATGCCGCCGGGGACATCCCCGGATTGATGGCGGAGCCGGAGCTTCCGGTGGAACTGCTGTCCTCGGCGCGGGAACATGCGGATACCGCCGTGATCGTCCTCAGCCGCTTCTCCGGCGAGGGCTGGGACCGGATTCCCGTGATTCCCGAGAACAAAGACTATGTGTGGGCCGACGAGGTGCTTATGCCCCAGCGGGCCCGGAGGATCTTCCCCAAGGGGGATTATTACCTGACGGACGCTGAGAGCGCCATGGTGGACCAGGTCTGCGCCGCCTTTGACCGGGTGGCCGTGGTGCTGAACGCGGGCGGCGTCATGGATGTCTCCTGGTTCTATGAGAACGACCGGATTTCCTCCGTGCTGCTGGCCTATCAGGGCGGTATGGAGGGCGGGGCGGCCATCGCCGCCCTGCTGGCCGGAAAGGCCAATCCCTGCGGCAAGCTGCCGGACACCTTTGCCCGGGACCTGGATGACTACCCTTCCACGGAGCATTTCCACGACTCCACAGACTATGTGGAATACGCCGAGGATGTCTATGTGGGCTACCGGTATTTCGAGACCCTGCCGGGCGCGGCGGAGCGGGTCTGCTATCCCTTCGGCTTCGGCCTGTCCTACACCCGCTTTGCTCTGGAGGTCCTGGAGGCCGGGGCGGAAAACGGAATAATTCAGATCCGCACCCAAGTGACCAACATCGGGGACCGGGCGGGGAAGGAAGTGGTCCAGCTCTATTTCTGCCCGCCCAAGGGGCTGCTGCAAAAGCCCTCCCGAAATCTGACGGCGTTCCGCAAAACCGGACTTCTGGGCCCCGGCGAGAGCGAAACGGTGACGCTGTCCTTTGCCGTATCGGATATGGCCAGCTTTGACGACCTGGGAAAGATCGCCCCCTCCGCCTGGGTGCTGGAAAAAGGCCGCTATGATCTGTATCTGGGGACCAGTGTCCGGGACGTGGAAAAGCTGGATTTTGCCTGGGAACAGGCGGAGACGGAAATCGTCCGGCAGTGCAGGAATGTCCTGGCCCCGTCCCAGCTGGCGAAGCGTCTCCAAGCGGATGGGACCTGGGAGTATCTGCCTGCCGCCCCGGCGGTAGACACGGATGCCAACGCCCTTGTTCCCCTGGATCCCAATACCCTGGAGGCGGTGGCCCCGGAAGCGCGGGCCAGAGGGCGGTACTGGCTGGCCCGGCCTTACCCGGAGGGGGTGCGGCCCCTGTCTGAGGTGGCGGAGGGAAAACTGACCCTGGACGCTTTCATGGCCCAGCTCCGTGACGAGGACCTCATCCATCTGCTGGGCGGCCAGTCCAACGTAGGTGTTTCCAATACCTTTGGCATTGGGAACCTGCCGGAATACGGCGTGCCCAACATCACTACAGCCGACGGCCCTGCGGGCCTTCGGATTCAGCCGGAGGCGGGCGTGTGCACCACCGCCTGGCCCTGCGCAACGCTTCTGGCGGCAACCTGGGACGAAGACTTGGTTTCCAGAGCCGGCGAGGCCGCCGCCGCGGAGGTGAAGGAGAATAACATCTCTGTCTGGCTGGCTCCGGCGGTGAACATCCACCGCAGTCCCCTCTGCGGGCGGAACTTTGAGTACGACTCCGAGGACCCCCTGCTGGCGGGAAAGATCGCCGCCGCCATGGTGCGGGGCATCCAGTCCCGGCATATCGCCGCCACGGTGAAGCACTTTGCCTGCAACAACAAGGAGACCAACCGGAAAAACAGCGACTCCCG
>CAQVQZ010000286.1 GCA_948902155.1 uncultured Oscillibacter sp. | reverse complement strand
CGGCGCGGTGGACATCGACCTCTACGGCCAGGTGTCCTCCGAGTCCTCCGGCATCAACCACATCTCCGGCGCGGGCGGACAGCAGGACTTCGTCATGGGCGCGTATCTGGCCAAGGGCGGCAAGAGCTTCATCTGCTGTTCCTCCTCCTTCATGGACAAGAAGACCGGACAGCTGAAATCCCGCATCCGGCCCACCCTGGTGGAGGGCTCCGTGGTCACGGCCACCCGGACAAACCTCCACTGGATCGTGACGGAATACGGCAAGTTCAACGTCAAGGGCAAGTCCACCTGGGAGCGGGCGGAGGGCCTCATCGGCCTGGCTCACCCGCAGTTCCGGGAGGAGCTGATCGCCGAGGCGGAAAAGATGCGCATTTGGCGGCGGTCGAATAAGCGCTGAGCCACCGTTCTTTGCGGGGCCTCTGCTGTGTGGTGTTTGTCTCAGGATGCAGTAGTTCGGAACAGCAGTCCCTTCCCAGGGCAGTCTTGGCACGGAATCGACGATCATAGCACGGAACTTGAAACTGGCATGGAATTTTGAGAAACAAGAGGCAGACAGCACAGCGGCGGAGGCCGCGACAGAGAAAGGGGTGTTCATGTTCCAAATCGGGGACTTGATCGTGCATCCCATGCATGGCGCCGGCGTGATCGACGACGTGGTCCGGGAAAAGGTGGCAGGCACGACCAAGGAATACTATGTGTTCAAAATGCCGGTGGGAGGACTGGTGCTGAAAATCCCCACCGCCAACTGTCAGGCAATCGGCATTCGGTCCATCATCTCTCCAACGGAGGCGGAGGCGTTTTTCGCCGGAATCCCCGCGCTGGAGGTGGAGACCAGCGCCAATTGGAACAAACGCTATCAGGAGAACCTCCTCCGGCTGAAAAGCGGGAACCTCAACGAGGTGGCCCGGGTGGTGAAGAGCCTCATGCGGCGGGATTCCCGCCGGGGCCTCTCCACGGGGGAGCGGAAGATGCTCCACAACGCGAAGCAGATCATCCTCTCGGAGATCTCGCTGGTGGAGGGCTGCGCCTATCAGGACGCGGAGGCCAGGCTGGACCGGGCGGTCATGCAGAAGCCGCCCGTGCCCCAGTGACCCGGAGAGGGGATCAGAGAGGGGATTTGCGATGCTGCCGTTTTTGAAAAAGGTGCGGGAGGCCCGGCGTCCCCGCTGCGCCGCCCTGGTGGCCGCGGCGGGAAGCTCCCAGCGCATGGGCGGGGTAAACAAGCTGCTCCAGCCCCTGGAGGGCGTGCCGGTGCTGGTCCGGACGCTGGTCTCCCTGCAGCTGGCCGGGGGAGTGGACGAGATCATCGTCGCCGCCCGGGAGGAGGACATCCTGGAGGTATCCCAGCTCTGCAAGACCTACGGAATCACGAAATGTACCAAGGTGGTCCGGGGCGGGGAGAACCGGGTTCACTCCGTGCTGCTGGCGGCGCTGGAGGCCGGTCCCCAGACGGAGCTGCTGGCGGTGCAGGACGGCGCCCGGCCCCTGGTGACGCCGGAGCTGGCGGACCGGGTGATCTCCGCAGCCGCCCGCTGCGGCGCGGCCGCGCCCGCCGTGGAGGTCAAGGATACGGTAAAGGCCGTCCGGGAGGACGGAGGGGTGGAGGAGACCCTGGACCGTTCCCGGCTCCGGGCGGTGCAGACGCCCCAGGTGTTTCAGGCGGGGCTGCTGAAAGCCGCGCTCCAGTCCGCGCTGGACCAGGAGGTCCCGGTGACGGACGACGCCTCCGCCGTGGAGCGGCTGGGGAAGGTGGTTTTCCTGGTGGAAGGCGAGGAAGAAAACCTGAAAATCACTACGCCGCTGGACATGATTCTGGCGGAGGCAATTCTCAAGGCCCGGGAGGAAGGACGATGACAAGGCTGCGGGTGGGCCACGGCTACGACGTCCACCGTCTGACGGAGGGACGGAAGCTGATTCTGGGCGGCGTGGAGATTCCCTGGGAAAAGGGACTTCTGGGGCACTCCGACGCGGACGTGCTGGTCCACGCGGTGATGGACGCCCTGGCGGGCGCGGCCCGGCTGGGGGACATCGGGAAGCTCTTCCCGGACACGGACCCGGCTTACAAAGGCATCTCCAGCTTGAAGCTGCTGGAGCGGGTAGGGCGGCTCCTGGAGGAACGGGGCTTCGCCGTGGTGAACATCGACGCGGCATTGCTGGCCCAGGCGCCGAAGGTGGCTCCCTATAAGGCCCGGATGGCGGAGAACATCGCCGCCGCCCTGGGAATTGAGGCGGAACAGGTCAACGTCAAGGCCACGACCGAGGAAGGTTTGGGCTTTACCGGGAACGGCTCCGGCATGGCGGCCCACGCCGTAGTGCTGGTGGAGAAGGAGGGACCGATCCTATGCGGCAACGGAAGTTCTCCTTTGCCGCGATGCTGATTCTGATGCTGGCTTTGCTGGCCGCGCCGTTTTTGGCCCTGGATTTTGCCTCCCGGCGGGGAAACCCTACGACGGATGTTTCCATTGAAAACCTTGTCTTAGAGGATGTCCATTTCTCCATGACGGCAAGCCTGGAGAGAAAAAGTGCCACAACGTTCCGCCGG
>CAQVQZ010000285.1:2240-2562 GCA_948902155.1 uncultured Oscillibacter sp. | reverse complement strand
CGCGCCGCCGGTTTTCAAGACCGGTTCCTTCAACCACTCGGACATCTCTCCACTTAGAAGGCGCCGTCTCTTGAACACGCATAATATCATAGCATACCCCTCCCCCTTTGTCAATACAATTTTATGCCAAACATCCCCAAACCTCTCCCCCTGCCTTAAAAGCGCTTCCTGCGGGCGCCGCATCCAAAGCTTCTCCGCCCTTCCCTAGGGTCTGTTCACATAAGGCAAGGCGCTTCGGCGCGGGAATTCTGACGGATTTCAGGACAAAGCGGCCCGGTCCCGGGGCCGCGATGCCGCGGGACGGCGCTGCGGCCCCCTGGCC
>CAQVQZ010000285.1:0-2230 GCA_948902155.1 uncultured Oscillibacter sp. | reverse complement strand
CCGGCGGCTGAACAGAAGCCTTTTCTTCAGCCGCAGTAGCCGCATCCCCGTCCCGTCCGGTACATGGCCCCCGCCTCCGGCGTTACGCCGTTGATTCGCAGCAGCTCCTCCACCGTCACAAACCAATAGCCCTCCTCCTGCAGCCGGTCCACCACCCGCAGCGCCGCGTCCACCGACGTGGGATAGATATCGTGCAGCAGGATGATGCTGTTGGGCGCCACGTTTTCCAGAACCGCCCGGGTCACCTTCCCCGTGTCCCGGCTCTCCCAGTCCCGGGGATCCACGGACCATTTTACCAGCGGCACGCCAAAGCTCTCCTCCGTCCCCGGGTTCACCTGCCCATAGGGGGGCCGCAGCCAGTAATCCCCCCCGCCCAGCAGCGCTTCCAGGGCCGCTTCCGTCCGTCCCACCTCCTGGGCCGCCTCGTCCGGCGCCGCACCGTCCAGCCGCTGGTGGCTCCAGGTGTGATTGCCGATCTGATGCCCCTCTTCCGCCATGCGGGCAACCAGGTCGGCGTTATCCTCGATCTGCTGGCCGATGAGAAAGAAGGTGGCGCTGGCCCCCCGCTCCTTCAGGCCGTCCAGCAGGCGGTCCGTCGTGCCCCGCCGGGGGCCGTCGTCGAAGGTCAGGGCCACGTACTTCTCCCCCTCCGGAATTTCCGCCCACCCCTCGGCGGGCACCGCTTCCCCGCCGGAGAGGCACAGCGCCGCCAGGGCCGCCAGCAGGAATGTCAAACCAAGCTTTTTTGCCATTGCGCAATTCCCCCTTATTTGTTCGGTGGTAGTATGCGCAGAAGCGGCTCCTTTTTCTTTGGAAAAGAAACGAAGGGAAAGAAACCTTTAGGCCCTGTCCGCACGCGTCCAAGCCCACGTCTTTTTAGGGAAATTTTTCCATTTTCCGCAAAAAAGTAAGAGCGCTTTGTCATGAGCCTAGGTTCCCATGACAAAGCGCTCTTATTCGTTCTCTTACACCAGCTCAATCACCGCGGTTTCCGCGGCGTCGCCCCGGCGGACGCCGGTGCGGATGATGCGGGTATAGCCGCCGCTGCGCTCCGCGTAGGTGGGCGCAATCTCTTTGAAGAGCTTCTTGCAGACGTCCTCCCGGGTGATGAAGCTCATGGCCTGCCGGTAGGCGGCCAGGTCGCTCTTCTTGCCCAGGGTAATCATTTTCTCAGCCAGGGGCTTGATCTCCTTGGCCCGGGTGACGGTAGTCTCCATCTTCCCGTGATCCAGGAAATCCGTGACCTGCTGACGCAGCATGGCTCTGCGCTGGTCAGAGGTCTTGCCGAGCTTACGAGGCATTTCGGTTTCCTCCTTACTTGTTATCTCGTCCGCCGAAAATTCTTTCGCCGGAGGTGCGTTTTCCAACAAGTTGAAAAACTCTCTATTGAAGGGAAAGACACTTCTCCCGGGTTTTCCCCCAGGAGGAACGCCGCCTCCCCAAGCGGCAAAGCCGCCGAGCGCCGCGCTGCCTTTCCACCGGCCTTCCTTCCCGTCGAAGGAAGACGTTTAGTTGTTCTCCTCGTCGGCCAGGTGCAGGCCCATCATGGCCAGCTTGTTGATGACCTCCTCCAGGGACTTGCGTCCCAGGTTGCGGACCTTCATCATCTCGTCCTCGGTCTTGGAGATCAGGTCCTCCACCGTGTTGATGTTGGCCCGCTTGAGGCAGTTGAAGCTGCGTACGCTGAGATCCAGTTCCTCAATGGTCAGTTCCAACACCTTATCCCGCTGCGTCTCCGCCTTCTCCACAATGGTGGACTTGGAGCCCACCGTCTCGCTCAGATCCGTGAACAGGGTGAAGTGGTCGCAGAGGATCTTGGCCCCCAGACTCACCGCGTCCCGGGCGGAAATGGTGGAATCCGTCCAGACCTCGATGGTCAGCTTGTCAAAGTCCGTCATGTTGCCCACGCGGGTGTTCTCCACGGTGTAATTCACCTTGTACACAGGCGTGTAAATGGAGTCCACGGGAATGACGCCGATGATATTCTGCTGGGGCTTATTCCGGTCGGCAGGCACGTAGCCCCTGCCATGGTTCAGGGTGATCTCCATGTTCAGCGCCGCACCGCTGCCCAGCGTGGCGATATGCAGGTCGGGATTCAAGACCTCCACCTCGCCGTCGCTTTTGATATCGCCCGCAGTCACCTCGCAGGGACCCACCGCCTCGATGAACACCGTCTTGACGCCCTCGCTGTGAAGCTTGGTAATCAGCTGCTTGATGTTCAGCACGATCT
>CAQVQZ010000284.1 GCA_948902155.1 uncultured Oscillibacter sp. | reverse complement strand
AGAACGACCCGGACATGATGTGGCTGACCACCATGAACCCGGAGACCCGGCGGCTCATCCGGGTCATGCCGGAGGACGTGGAGCGGACGGCCCAGGTCTTCGACCTCCTGCTGGGGGACAACCTCCAGGGCCGGAAGGACCACATCGCGGAAAACGGATACAAGTACCTGGAAATGGCGGATATCTCCTGAAAACAGGGATGGGCCGGAGGCCCAGCCTTGATTATATGAAACGGAGGACATGCTGTATGAACCTGTTTGACATCATGGGTCCTATCATGGTAGGGCCCTCCAGCTCCCATACGGCGGGAGCCGCCCGGATCGGGCGGGTGGCCCGGTCGCTGCTGGGGGAGGAGCCGGTGGAGGCGGAGCTGCTGCTCCACGGCTCCTTTGCTTCCACCGGCAAGGGCCACGGCACCCACCAGGCCCTTATCGCGGGGCTGCTGGGCCTGACGCCGGACGACCCCCGGCTCCCCGACAGCTTCCGCCTGGCGGAGGAGCGGGGGCTGCGCTTCACCTTTGACACCTGCACCCTCCGGGACGCCCACCCCAACAGCGTCCTCATCCGCGCCGCCGGGAAGAGCGGGCGGCGCATGGAAATGGGCGGCGCTTCCCTGGGCGGCGGACGGGTGAAGGTCTTCGAGGTGGACGGAATGGAATGCACCTTCAGCGGCGAGCTGCCCACCCTGGTCATCCACAACACGGACCGCCCCGGCTGCGTCAGCCACGTCACCATCATCCTGGCCAGCACCGGGGCCAACGTGGCCACTCTCCAGCTGAACCGGGGCAGCCGGGGCGGCCTGGCCGTGATGGTCATCGAGTGCGACAAAGCGGTCCCCGCCCACGTGGTGGAGGAGATCCGCGCCCTGCCCGGCATCCAGAGAGTGACTTCCTACATACCCGAAGGACAGGAGGAGACGGCATGATCGATTTTCAATCCATTGAGCAGATGCTCCAGGACACGGCGGAACAGGGCCTGCCCCTGTGGGAGAACATCCAGGCGTCCGACTGCCATCAGCAGGGCATCAGCCGGGAGGCGTCCTGGAAGAAGATGTCCGGCCTGCTGGAGGCCATGATCGAGGCCGACGCGGGCTACTGTGAAACGGACCGCTCCAACAGCGGCCTCACCGGCGGCGACGGCGGGCGGATGACCCATTACGGCCATGAGACCGGCGACGACAGCCTCTGCGGCGGCTTCTTCTCCGAGGTCATTGCCGGGGCCCTGCGCATGGGCGAGTGCAACGCCTGCATGAAGCGCATCGTCGCCGCCCCCACGGCGGGGGCCTGCGGCGTGCTGCCGGCGGTGCTGCTGCCCTGCAAGCGGCGGTATCAATACAGCGACGAGGTCCTGGTCCAGGCCCTCTACATTGCCTCCGGCTTCGGCATGATTATCGCCGAGCGGGCCTGCATCGCCGGGGCGGAGGGCGGCTGCCAGGCGGAGATCGGCTCCGCCGCCGCCATGGCGGCTCCGGCCCTGGCGTTCCTCCAGGGGGGCACGCCGGACCAGATGGCCCACGCCTGCGCCATGGCCATGAAGAACCTGCTGGGCCTGGTTTGCGACCCGGTAGGGGGATTGGTGGAGGTGCCCTGCGTGAAGCGGAACGTCATCGGCGCCATGGACGCCCTGTCCGCCGCCCAGATGGCCCTGGCGGGCATCGAGAGCCGGGTGCCGCCGGATCAGGTGCTGGACGCCATGCGGCGGGTGGGCCAGTCCCTGCCCCCCAGCCTCCGGGAGACCGGGAGGGGCGGCCTGGCCGTCACGCCCTTCGGCCAGCAGTATAAGCCGGAGGCCATCCAGGGGGCGTAAGCCCCGGCCTCTACGACAGGCTCAGGGCTTCCGTGCGCTGGCCCGCCATCAGGCGCAGGCCCAGCTGGAGCCCCACCGTAAACGCGTCCGTCCCCCACAGAAGCAGAAGGCTTTCCACGCGGTCCCGGACCCAGAGCTGTTCCTCCGGGGCCGCGCGGCTGGCCAGTTCTTCTATGATCTCGTCGCCGCCCTTCCGCACGTCCAGAAGCGGCAGGGCGTAGTTGTCGTAGAGCCATTCGTAAGTCTCGTTCATTGCAATTCCCTCCTTTGTATGGATGCATTTAGTATATCTGAAATTTCTCAGATAGTCAAGAAGGCATTCTGAATATTTTCAGATGTTTATTGTCTTAGCCTTTTGGGGAGGTCGCTATTGTGGAACACACGGAAAGAATCCTGAACATTATGAAAGAACGGAATATCACAGCCTACCGCATGTCGAGAGAAACCGGCATTTCAGACAGCCTGTTCAGCAAATGGCGGGAAAAACCCTCCTCAAGGGTATCCTCCGGTTTTCTGGTCCTGATCGCGGATTATCTGGATTGTTCCGTAGATTACCTGTTGGGCCGGACTGACGACCCGAAATTGAAATAGCAGAGGACATCACACTATGCCGAAGAAAAAAGCGCCAAACGAAGCAAAGTCCAAATCCGCCAACCCCAACGTCCTGGGCCTCCACGCGGCGGTGGTGGAGCAGCCCATCACCGAGACCCTGGAGACCAATTTCATGCCCTACGCCATGTCGGTCATCATGTCCCGGGCCATCCCGGAGATCGACG
>CAQVQZ010000283.1 GCA_948902155.1 uncultured Oscillibacter sp. | reverse complement strand
CACAGGCCCCAGGGCTCCCGGATGCGGTCCGGCGTGGGAATGTCCCGGTTGGAAATCAGCGAGATTCCCTCCCAGGCCAGGGCGTCCATGGCGTCCTCCTCCACGCAGGACCAGCGCAGCGTGATCTCCGCCCGGGGATTGGTGAGCTGGGCCCCCAGGGCGAAGGCGTTGATGCTGGCGGGGACGCCGAAAATGGGGTTGCTGGCCACATAGCCGATGCGGCCGCTGGGGCTCAGGGCCCCGGCGATGGCCCCGGCGATATATTTGGCCTCGTAAATACGGCTGTAATACGTGCGGACCCCGGCGTAGGGCATGGAGACGGAGCAGTTCAGCACCCGGACCTCCGGATGGGCCGCCGCCGTTTTCCGGCAGGCCCCGATCAGCGGCGGCGTAATCGACAAAATCAGCTGGGCGCCGTTCCCGATGGCCTCCTCCATGGCCGCCTCCGCCTCCTCCCCGGGGCGGACGCCGTAGAAGGTCTGCGTCTCCACCCGGTCTTCCATGACCGTCTCCAGATACTCCCGCCCCAGGTCGTGGGCCCGGGCCCAGTCGCTCTGCTCCGGGAGCTGGTCGCTGATAAAGGCCACGTTCAAATGGCTGGGCTGCCTCGGCTTGAAGATGCGGCCAAGGAGATGGTTCTCCTTTACCTCCGGCGTATCCGTACAGACGGAAATGGGCTCCGGCAGGGCCCGGATGTCCGCCCAGACGGCCTTGACGCTCTTCGCCAGCTCCGCCGAGGGCAGGCTGATCAGCTCGTCGAAGCTGTAAACCTTCAGCCACACCAGCATGGCGTCCGCCGTGGTGATGGGCAGGTCCCCGCCCCCCAGCTTTAAAAAGGGCTCCTGAAAGTACGTATAGCCCGCGGCAAAACGCCGCTGCTCGTCCTCCGTCCAGACGTGGTCCGGCTCATAGCCCAGGGCCTTTTGGAGCTTGACGAAGCTCCCCGCCCGGGTGAACCGGGTCCGGTACAGCTTCGTCAGGGGGAAGGACTGCATGAAGTCGTAATAGGCCGCCACCGCCGGGTCCTCCGTCCAGACGGGGATCATGCGCACGACATAGGCGGGAATCGTGGGCGCGCCGTAGCTCCGCAGGACGCTGACCCGCTTGTTGCCCTCCTGGACGTAGAAGCGGCCGAAGTACTCATAGCACCGGATGGGGTCCCGGATGCCCTCGTCCCCCAGATGGGCCTCGCACAGGGCCACCCACTTCCCGGCAAACTCCGTGTCCGGGTCCAGCAGGGGCAGGAAATCCGCCGAAAAGGCGGAGCGGCGGCCCGCCGTCTTGGTGCCCACGATCTGCTCAATGGGAATTTCAATGACTCCCAGCTCCGCCTGGCCCGCCACCATGGAATCGCTGATGATCTCATCCAGGACCTGGGGATAGGGATAGCGCCCCCGGAGCAGGGCTTCCTTATAGGCCCGGCGGCCCTGCTTCAAGGCTCCGGCGTACTGGGACACCGCCTCCTGACGGCTCATATGGACGTCCTCCCTTCGTGCTGTTCAGCCGATGTGGTTTCAGGGACCTATTGTACCCTGCCGCCCGGGAAATTACAATGGTATTTTCGCCGAAAGCCCGGCCTCTCCGGGCAGAGGGGCCGGGCCTTTTCCCAAAAACCGGGAGGCGGAGCGGGCTCCTTCCGAAAAAAGGGGCCTTTGCCGCGGCAAAATTTGAAATCCGCAGTACCCAGTCCGGCCCGGGCGTGCTATAATGGTGGGACAACCCAAACAGAAAGGAACGGTACATCCTATGATTGATCAAAACTGCGGTTACTGCACCCGGAGCCAGGCGCTTCTGGACGGCTTCGGCATCTACGTCTGCGACCTGGAGGCCAGCGTGCTGGTCCTCTTCAAGGAGCAGAGCCACCCCGGCCGCTGCATCGTGGCCTATAAAGAGCACGCCGGCGACATGACGGAGCTCACCGACGAGGAGCGCAGCGCCTTCTTTGCCGATGTGAACCGGGTGGCCAAGGCGCTTCACGCCGCCTTCCACCCCGACAAGATCAACTACGGGGCCTATGGCGACACCAGCGGCCACATGCACTTCCACCTGGTCCCCAAGTACCGGGACCAGGCCGAGTGGGCCTCCACCTTCGCCATGAACCCGGAGAAGGTCTTCCTCTCCCAGCCGGAGTACGACGAGATCATCGCGAAGATCAAGGCCAACCTGTAAGGGTACGGAAAAGAGCGCCGGACGCGTATGCGTCCGGCGCTCTGCCGTTCTTTTTCTCAGTCCTGGGACTCCTTGCTCAAATCCAGGCTGCGGATGATCTTCCGCAGGGGCAGGATGGAGGCGGGGGACACGCTCAGCTCGTCCACGCCGTAGCGGAGGAAGGTCTCCGTCAGGGTCTGGTCCGCGCCCAGCTCCCCGCAGATGCCCACCCAGCAGCCGTGGCGGTGGCCCGCCTCGATGGTGTGGCGGATCATCCGCAGGACCGCCGGATGGTGGGAGTCGTAGAAGTTGTCCAGCTTGGGGTTCTGCCGGTCGATGGCCAGGGTGTACTGGGTCAGATCGTTGGTGCCCAGGGAGAAGAACTCCACTTCCTCCGCCAGCTCGTCGGCCAGCAGGACGGCGGCGGGGGTCTCCACCA
>CAQVQZ010000282.1 GCA_948902155.1 uncultured Oscillibacter sp. | reverse complement strand
TACCGCCTGCACCCGTGGCAGGGGTGGCCCTCCGGGGGCTGGGGCGGGGGCCGGTCGCGCTGGGCGCGGGGGAGCTGCATCATCACCCGCTCCATGGGGCGGTCCGTGAAGTATTTCATACGTCCTCCTCCGCATCCTGGTCAGCGTCCTCCAGCTCGTCCTCGTCGTCCCCGTAGTCGTAGTCGTCCAGGTCGGTGCTGCCCTTGGCCTCCGGCTTTTTCTTCATGAATTTCAGATAGTACACCGCGCCGCCGCCCGCCAGGACCAGCACCAGGACGATCACCAGCAGGCCGGTATTGCCGCCCTTTTTCTGCGGCTCCGGCTTCTCCGGCTCCGGGTCGGGGTCCGGTTCCGGCGCTTTCCCGGCGCACTCGCTCATATTGACGGAACAGACCGCGCAGGAGGTATTCACCGCCCCCGCCGCACACTTGGCGGAACAGGAACAGACCGCCGGGGCCTGTTCCCCATCCTCCATCAGCGAGAGCAGGTCGGCCTCGTCCACCTGGTTCAAAAAGTGGACGGTGTTCTCCCCGTCCTCCGCCCGGTCAATAATGATGTAAAAATAGCTGCCGCTTTTGGTGACAACCGTGATAAACTGCTTTTCCTCCGGGGTGTTCCCATTCAGATCGTCCACCAGCGTCAGATTGCCCTCCGGGGTGAGTGCGCCGGTGTTCCCGTCCGCGCCGGTCATGCCCTGCATCATCAGGGACAGAAACAGCGTCAGGGACTGTTCATCCAGCAGGCCGGGGGCATTGTCTGCTGCCGGAGGGACTTCCGCCACATTCAGATACTTGCCGCAGACGTAGCCCCTCTTTTCCGTGATAAGGACCTCGTACCAGCCGTTTTCCTCCCCCAGCACCTGGACCTGATCGCCGGGGGCCAGCTGCCCAATCACGGCATAGTCCGTACTGCCGCCGGAGCGGAGATTCAGCCGGGACCCGCCCGTGACCACTGTGCCGATCCGGTCCGGTTCGGCGGTGTCGGCGGTGCTGTCCGCCTCCCCGGAGAACAGCATGGCAAAGAGGCTGTCCAGGTCGATAGTGAAGCTGCCGCCCGCCTCGGCTTGTCCCGATTCTTGGGGGGTCTCCCCGCTGGCGGCAAAGGCCGGGGCGGGAATGACGGCGCAGCACAAAGCCACGCAGAGCAGGGCGGACAGGATGCGTTTCATCTGCTTACTCATAGTCGGTCTCCTCCTTTTTCTCGGCGGACCTCGCGCCCTGGATGAGCGCCGCCAGCTGGTCGGGGGTCAGGCCCATGCTCCGCACCATGCCGATGATGTCCAGATTTTCCAGCTCCAGGCGCTGCTTCTCCAGCTCCCGCTGCCGCTCTTGCAGCTCGGTGATCTTGGCGGCGTTCTTCTCGTACTCGCTGTCGATTTTCTTGATTTTCGGATTCATATTGCGTCTCTCCTTTTAAGGCAGTCTGCCGTAGCAATAAAAGTGATTTTGCCAGTAACTGCTGTTCAAATTGGCGTAAGAAATGGGATTTCCACAGTGAATCATCATGTTATTGCCCACATAAATTCCGCAATGGGTGGGCGCGTTGGGGTCCGGCGCGTCGTAGGTGTTGATGAAAAACACCAGATCGCCGGGGCGGGCGTTGGCGGGCGAGACCGGGGTGCAGAGGTTGCACAGGGCCTTGGCCCCCAGCCGTCCCACGTCCCAGCCGCTGTGATTGATGACCCACGACACAAAGCCGGAGCAGTCAAAGGACGTGGCCGGGGAGCTGCCGCCCCAGACGTAGGGATAGCCAAGATATTTCTCGGCTTCGGCCAGCATCGCGGCAAAGGTCTCGTCCTCCAATGCCTCCGGGGGTACGTCGTAATCCAGATAGTCCTCCCGCTGGGAGGCGTTGGGGTACTGGCTGGCGGGGAACAGGTCCGGGCGGTTGCCCAGGGTCGCCATGTAGGTGGCGTACATGCTGACCTGATCCTCCCCCATGATGTAGATTGGCAGATGGGACAGGTCGAAATTTTCCAGGGTCACGTTGCAGATGTAATAATTGTAGGGGACTTCCACATCGTAGTCGTTGCCCTCGCTGTCCGTCCGGGTCTCCGTCCGGTAGCGCACCTCCACCACCACGTCCTCGGTGAGAATGTACTGCCGGTCAAAGAGCATTTCCAGCGTCCCCTGCACCTCCGCCAGCGTCCACTCCCCCCGGTGGTAGGCGGTGAGGATGGAGACCAGCACATAGGGGTCGTGGCTGATCTCGTCCAGGTCGAAGTTATACTCGTCATAGCCGGGGTGCAGGCTGGCATAGTTGTCCAGCTCGTTCTGGAGCGCCGCCTCCATCCCGGCGTATGCGGCCTCGGCCCCCAGCATGTCCTCGTCCCGGCAGGGGTAGGTGGAGCCGCCCAGCGCGGTCAGCCCGCCCTCCAGCAGAATGGAGCAGGAGGCCATGCAGTTGAGCAGCAGGCTGACGCAGGCCAGCAGGCCAATGATGATGCCGATGCCCTTCTTGTGCCGCAGGATGAAACTGGCGGTGTCTTTGGACTTCTCCGCAGCCTTTCTCGCGGCCCTGGCGGTGTTCTCTATGGTGGCGGCGGTCTGGCCGGACTTCACCGAGGCGGCGTACTGCTTTTGAATGGCCCGC
>CAQVQZ010000281.1 GCA_948902155.1 uncultured Oscillibacter sp. | reverse complement strand
GAGGCCCGTGGACCTCCCGCCGCTCCGTGGGAACCTGGGTCATCATGCGTTCATAGGGACTGTCGGTAAAACGCATCACTCGTCCTCCGGTTCCTCATATCCATAGCCCTCCGGGTAGTCCGGTTCCTCCGGTTCATCACCGGGAACACGCCGGGGCGCGGGTTCCAGATCGTCCTCGTTGACGGTTTCCTCATCCTCGCCGGTCAGATCGTCAAAGTCCTCCGCATCGTCCAGGTCGTGCTTGGGTTTCCAGATTTTCAGATAGTACCCAGCGCCGCCCACGGCCAGAGCAGCGATCACCACCAGGAGCATGGTACTGGAATTGCCCTTCTCCGGCTTTTCCGGTTCCGGGTCAGTGTCCGGGTCAGCGGCGGGGGCCTTGCCGGTGCAATCCTTCATGGTCAGGACGCAGACGGGACAGTCGGTGTTGACCTCGCCGGGGGCGCACTTGTCCTTGCAGGTGCAGACCGGCTCCGGGTCGGGGATAGCGGAGACGTTATTGTCCTCCGGCTCCTTATCCTTCTCCGCCAGGGCAAACAGGTCGGATTCCGTGACAGCGTTGAGGAAATAGACGTTCTCGCTCTCCCGCTGCTTGTCGATCACCAGATAAAAGGTGTTTTCATTGGGGGTGGTGAAGGTGAAAAATTCCTTGCTGTCCTGGTCGGTCACATTGTCCACCACCGTACCCTGGCCGTCCGGGGTCAGGGGCTTGGCCGTCTGCTCCGGGTCCGTGGTCACAGTGGCCGAACCGGAGGACGGCGTGGTGGTGGAGGGTGTAGTGGTGGTAGTGGCCGGAGGCTTCACCGGCGTGGTAGTTGTGGAAGTGCTGCCTGTGGGCTTCTGCGTCTGCGCGGGCTGGCTGGCGGCAGGGGCTTTATAATTGAGATTCTCCACCGAATAGGTCTGCGAATAGTTTCCAGCATGGTCCGCCGCCTGGACAGTGATCTTCTCGGAAGTCCCCAGGTCTTTCAGGGGAACATCTACGGCCCCATTGGTCAGATTGGTGTAGCACTTACCGTTCACGGTAATCTGCGCCACGCCGGAGAGATCATCAGCGGCCTCCACCTTCAGTACGTCCCCGCTGACGCTGGCCCGCAGGGTGGGCGGGGTGGTGTCAAAGCACTCCATGTAGCGGGAGTTTTCGTAGACCTCCCCATCGTGGCCGGTGACGCGGACATAGATGGTGCAGTTGGCGGTAATGTCCACCGTGCCATAGTAGCGGCTGTCCCGCTGTTCCAGGCTGGCGGTGATGTTCCGCCAACTGCCGCCCCGGTCAATACGGACCTCCGCCGAAGCAAAGCCGCCGCCCGTCTCGTCCGTGACGCAGACCTTGGCGGCGGCGCTGGCGCTGGCCCAATCAACGGGCAGCATGATCTCAATGGTAACGCCGGAGGCGGGCGCCTCCACGCTGGCGGCGTTGGCCGCGCCCATCATGGAAAATGCCGCCCCCAGGCACAGGAACACGCACAGCAGCAGAGCCGCCATACGCTGCAAGGGTTCTCTTCTTGTCATAGGCTCAATTCTCCTTTCCAAAATTCGTTGCGGACGGCTGATTCGCCGCCCGGATCATATCCAGCACGGCCCGCAGGTCCTCCGGCGCGGAGATCATACCGCGCACAGCCTGGATGATTTCAAGGTTTTCCTGCTCGGTGATCTGCCGCTCAATGTCCCGGACACGGGCCTGCCACTCGCTGGCCTTCTCTTTCGCCCGAACCAGGTCGGCTTTCAGATTATCAAGTTTCGTCTCCTTCGGCTTACGCATGGCGAACACCTCCCATCCTGCCGGGGATGTAGTCGGCAAAGCTGGGGACCGTATGGAAAATCCTCTTGTTATTCACCCAGCGTTGGAGCTGGCGGGTAATGGGCGGGGCGCTGGGCCGGTCATAGACCATCACATAGGGGTCGTAGCCCATGCCCCGCAGGGTTTCCACCCGGTAGAGGTCCTGCTCATGGGTGCTGCCGTAGTTGACCAGGACGTACACCCGCCGTCTGCGGTCGCTCTTGATATTGGTGAGTTCTAAAAAGCGGCGGAAGTAGGGGGTCAGGTCAATGTCGGGGTTGTCCCAGGCAAAATGTACCGCTTTCGTGCGAACCTTGTTCAGCAGCGCCACATTGTCCGGGGTGATGAGCCGAATATCCAACCCCTGTGAGAAGTCCACATAGGCGCGGCTCTCCGCAAGCTGCAAAATCAGCTTTTCATGGTCGGGGCAGGCCAGCAGATTGGCGTCCAGCAGATTGATCTCCTTCTGACCGCTCCAAAATTCGGAGAGGTCCGCCACCTGGACGCTCCGCCGCCCCTCCTTCCCGGAGACAATGCAAAATCCGCAGGCCCTCGGACATCCCCGGCTGAGAAAGCCGTAGGCCGTGCCGGAAAACTGCGGATAGATGCTGTAATCGGGATAAGTATGCTCCACCCCGTCCGGGAGGTTGGGGCCGGGGCCGTAGCCCGTGCCGCCGCAGACCACCTCGTCTGCATTGGTGACAGTGACGGTATCCTTGGAGTAGGTATCGGTGAACACCCGGCTCTTATACACCCGGTCATACCGGCCCTCCGGCCTCCACCACTCCACATGATCGCCCCGCGCCTTGTGGTAGGCGGA
>CAQVQZ010000280.1 GCA_948902155.1 uncultured Oscillibacter sp. | reverse complement strand
CATTTTGTATTCTTTTGCCATGTCGGACGGTTCCTTTCTTCCTATGCTTAATTCTGAGGGAAATTTTCCCCAGGGCGCAATTTTACAAAATGATATTATATAGAAGGAGCCTGGGAATGTCAAGTCTCCGGTCCCGTTGAAGAGTATTTTAGGATGCTCAGGCCGCGGCTGGGCAGCCTTCCGGCGTTTGGCCGGAGCCGAAGGGGGGAAAACCCGGTTCACCCACGCCCCAGCACAATCTGCTCCCGCTTCAGCACCCCCGCTTCCCGGAGGACCGCCAGCAGCTGTCCCCGGTTTACGCCCTCCGGCAAGCCTTCTTCCATACTGGGCGGCAGGGCCAGAGGGGGCAGCGCCTGCTTCTCGTCATAGAGCCGCAGGGCTACGGGATTTTTTAAAGACAGGTCTGTACGGGGATCAAAGAGAACCAGGGCCTCCGCCCCCTCCAGCTGTTCCCGGTCCGGCCCCAGCAGCAGGGACACGCCGTATTCCCTCCGGAGCTGGCGGCAGAGCTCCTCCCCGCCGTAGGGAAGGTCCAGCAGTACATAGCGGTGCCGGAGGCACAATTCCGTTACCGTCCGAACCGCCTCTCCCGTCAGCGCCGCCGCCGTCACGGCCACCCGGGCCCCCGCCACCGGCTGTTCCTTTGCCGCAAGGCCCGATCGAACCCAGTCCGCGGCGACGGCACGGCGAAGGGCCAGCGTGGACGCAGGCCGCAGGCTGGATTTCACCAGCGCTTCCCCAAAGGAAAACTCCTCCGGCAGGATTACCTGCGTCACCCCCCGCTTCCGCAGCTTCTTTCCCGCCGCCAGCACCCGGCGGCGGAGCACCGCCCCATGCGGGCTTTTCACAATCTCTGCCTGTAAAAACCGCATCCGCAGGATGACCCGCTCTTCCAAGCGGACGCTTTTCTGTCCCTTCCCGGGCTCCGCCCATGTCAATAAACCTACCATAAAAACACTACCTCCCGCCCCATGATATGGGACGGGAGGTTGAAATATGTGCGCCTAATCGCTGAGCGTGTAGCCGGTCAAGTACCCTTTTTTGGGCTCCGCTCCGTCGCTCAGGGGATTGATAATCGTGTTGTTCTCCTTGATCTCAAAATGGAGGTGGGGTCCAGTGGAATTTCCCGTAGACCCGGTGATGCCCAGCACGTCGCCCTGCTTCACCTGCTGGCCCACGCTGACCTTCCGGCTGCTCATGTGGGCGTAGAGGGTGGTATTCCCCGCGCCGTGGTAGACCACCACGTAATTTCCATAGGACTTCGAGTACTCGGAGATGATGACCTGCCCCGCTTTGGCGGCGTAAATGCTGCTGTTGTACCCCACCCGACCGATGTCGGTTCCCTTGTGGTTTGTAGACCCGATGCCGCCGGGAGAGGCCCGGCCGCCCACCGTGGAAGTGATGTAATGGCTGTTCACCGGCCAGATGTACCCGCCGGGGTTGGAGGTGGGACCGGACTGGCCCGCCGCAGCCCGCCGGGCCGCCTCCTCTTCCTCCATCTTCTTAATCAGGGCCTTGATGCGGCTCTGGACCGCTTCCTCCTCCTCAGAGAGGTCGTCCAGGGCGTCCTCTTGCTCCTGCTGCTGCGCCCGTAGTTTTGCCACCAGGGCGTTGGCCGCGTCCCGCTGGGAATCCAGGTCCCGTTTCTTGGCCTCCAGTTCGGCCTTGGCCTCCTCAGAGGCGGATTTCTGTCCCTCCAGCTCCGCCTTTTTTTCGGCGGTAATGGCCTGGAGCGTCTTTAAGTCGTCTATTACCCGCTGGTCATACTCCATGATTTCGTTCACCACATCCAGCCGTCCCAGAAGGTCCGAGAAGCTGTCGGCCCGGAACAAAACGGACCAGTACTCTACCTTTCCCTGCTCCTCCATGGCCCGGACCCGCTTGCAGAAGAGCTCATACTGGGCCGCTTCCCTGGCCTCGGCGTCCGCCAGCTCCGCCGCCGTTTGGATGATCAGGTCCTCGTAGGTCGCGATTTCCTCTTCCTTATTGGTGATCTCCTGCTCCGTCAGGCTGATCTGGCCATCCAGAAGACGCTTACGCTCCATAGTGCTGCTGATATCGGAGGACAGCTTGTCAATCTGAGCCTGGATATCCTTTTTCTCCTGGGCCAGGTCCTTGGCGTCACTTTTCAGCGCGTCGATGTCCGCCTGGGTCACCGCCACGGCGGCAGGGCTCAGGTCCGCCAGGACCAGGCACAGTGTCAAGACCAGCAGCGGCAGGGTGTGAAGGAGAAACCGTTTGCAGTTTCGTTTCATGCCGACCTCCTCAAACCTGCAAATATTTCCGAATGGCGGAGAGGCTGCCCCCCACGCCGATGAAAATGCCCGCGCCCGCGAAGGAGCCCGCCACCGGAACCCAGAGCTCCTTGAAGGGAATCACATCGATGAGCTGCAGCGCGTCGCTGGTGCTGACTCCCCGGGCCACAGCCGTGTAGAGGCCCCACTCCATGAGAAAGGCGACCGACGCCCCCAGGAAGCCCATAAGGAAGCCCTCATAGACAAAGGGCCAGCGGATGAAGCCGTTGGTAGCGCCTACCATGCGCATGATGGCGATCTCCTCCCGCCGGTCAAAGGTGGTGAGGCGGATGGTGTTGGAGATGATGAACACCG
>CAQVQZ010000279.1 GCA_948902155.1 uncultured Oscillibacter sp. | reverse complement strand
TCCTCTGGCCCAAGCTGGACGACCAGGACGTGGGGCTCCACCTGGCCTTCACCGGAGCGGTGAAGGACGAGATTCTGGACACGGAGACTCTGGGGTGCCACCTGACGGCGTACCTGGCGGAGCACTACCCGGAAGCCCTGAAAACCGGATACAAGCTCCCCGCCCTCCCGGAGCGGGAGGGGGAGGAGAACGACGTGGCCTTTGGCTACCGCCTTCTGGAGGCCGCCGGACGGCGGCGGGGCTTCCTGATCTCCGGCGGGGAGGTGGACACCGAGCGCATGGCGAAGATCCTGCTGGACGAGTTCCGCTCCGGCAAGCTGGGGCGGTTCACCCTGGAGGAACCGGGATGAACGGAATCAAAGCAAGCCGGGAGCGCGGTACGATTTGGGCGCTTCGGCTGTGGGCGGGACTTCATGCTGCGCTGTGCGTCCTGGTATTGGAAAATGGTTCGGCGGCGGCGTCCGTCCTGGCCCTGACGGCCTACGCTCTGTGTGTGTTTCGCCTGGACTGGCTGCTTCACGCGGACGGGAGCCGGATTCATATCAAATTTCTGTGCGCCTACTGGCTGCTGGCCTGCGTGTGTATGCTGCCGTGGCTGTTTCTGGTGGAGCCGCTTCTGGCCGGGAGCAGCAACGACATATTTTGGCCGTCACTGCTGAATGTGGTTATACCATACGCACTGAACCTCTCCGGCGCGTGGGGGAATTGGACCAGCCGCGTCCTGGGTCATGGAGCGGGACAGCCTCAGCAATGGCTACTTCTGCTTTTCTGCGCGGGACACGCGGCGTATTATCTCCGGTTGTCCGGGCGTTTTCGGAAGAAAGGAGAGATGCCCCATGGACCTGTGGACCCCGGAGCGGGAACAGTGGAATAACGGGTACGCCCTCCTCTGCGGCGTGGACGAGGCGGGGGCGGGCCCTCTGGCGGGCCCGGTGTACGCCGCCGCCGTCATCCTTCCCCGGGAAATCGAGATTCCCGGCCTGAATGATTCCAAGAAATTGACCGAGAAAAAACGGGAAGCCCTCTATGACCTGATCACCGCCCGGGCGGAGGCGTGGTCTGTTGCTTTCGTCACGGCGGAGGAGATCGACGCGCTGGACATTTTAAATGCCCGGATGCTGGCCATGAACCGGGCCGTGGAGGGCCTGGCCCACAAGCCGGACCGCTGCCTCATCGACGGCAACCGGGACCACGGGAGCCGGGTTTCCATTGAGGCGCCCCATGTCACCCTCGTTGGCGGCGACGGAAAAAGCGCCTCCATCGCCGCCGCGTCCATCCTGGCGAAGGTCAGCCGGGACCGCTATGTCTCTCGGGAGCTGGAAGCGCTCTACCCGCAGTACGGTTTTGTCAAACACAAGGGCTACGGCACCAAAGCCCATTACGCCGCCCTGGACCAATACGGCCCCTGCCCGGCCCACCGGAGGACTTTCCTGAAAAAGTGGGAGGCGAAGCGGACGTGAACGGGACGAAAGCCTCCGGGGACCAGGGGGAGGCCCTGGCGGGGCGGTATCTGGAGGGACGGGGCTATAAAGTTCTGGAGCGCCAGTGGCGCTGCCGCTTCGGGGAGCTGGACATCGTGGCCCGCAGTCCCGACGGCATTCTCTGCTTTGTGGAGGTGAAGCGCCGGGGCTCCGGCTCCATCGGCCTGCCCCGGGAGTTTGTGGACGGGCGGAAGCAGCAGCGCCTCCGCCAAGCCGCGGGCCTCTATATGGGCATGCACGGTCTGGACTGCCCCGCCCGCTTCGACGTGGCGGAAATTTATGGGGAAAAGGACGGCGGACTCCGGGTGGTGTATCTGGAAGACGCCTTTGAATAAGCGCTAGGGCCTGTTCCCATCAGCCCAAACGGACATCTTTCCGGCAAACATTTCCTCGGAAATCCCCACAGTTGGTTTATGGGAACAGACCCTAAATCAGAAATTTGGAAAGGCGAGATATTATGAACTATTTGAGCACGAGAGATCGGACCCTTCGGGTCGGCGGAGCCGAGGCCGTGAAGCTGGGCCTGTCCAGAGATGGGGGCCTGCTGACGCCGGAAGCCATTCCGCAGATCGGCGAAGCCTTCCTGGAGGAGCTGACCGGGGCCTCCTATCAGGAGCGGGCTGCCAAGGTCATGGCCCTTTACCTGACGGATTACACGGAGGAGGAGCTGCGGACCTTCGCGGAAAACGCCTACGGCGCCGGCAAATTCGACACTCCCGCCGCCGCCCCTCTGCGGAAGGTGGATGAAACCACCCACTGCCTGGAGCTGTGGCACGGCCCCACCTCCGCCTTCAAGGACATGGCGCTGCAGATGCTGCCCCAGCTTCTCTCCGCCGCCCTGCGGAAGACCGGGGAGGAGAAGACCGTCTGCATCCTGGTGGCCACCTCCGGGGACACCGGCAAGGCCGCCATGGAGGGCTTTGCCGACGTGCCCCAAACGCGGATCATGGTCTTCTATCCCAGGGACGGCGTTTCCGCCGTTCAGGAGGCCCAGATGGTCACCCAGGAGGGGGCGAACGTGGGCGTCTGCGCCGTGAAGGGGAACTTTGACGACGCCCAGGCGGGAGTGAAGCGCATCTTCTCCGACGAGAGCCTTCGGAAGACCCTGGCGGAGCGGGGCTATCTCCTCTCCTCCGCC